>DASYXO010000126.1:0-6181 GCA_035934825.1 Casimicrobiaceae bacterium | reverse complement strand
AAGAACAGCGAAGGCGTGGCGAGCACCTCGAGCAGGACCAGGCGCGCCTCGAACTGCTCCGATGCGTTGCGGACGAAATGCGGCCAGTGGCCGCTGCCGGGAACGATCTCGTGCAGGTTGCTCATCATCTGGCAGCCGTTGCACACGCCCAGCGCGAAGGTATCGCCGCGAACGAAGAACGCGGCGAAAGCGTCGCGCAGCCGCGCGTTGAACAGGATCGACTTGGCCCAGCCCTCGCCCGCCCCCAGCACGTCGCCGTAGGAGAATCCGCCGCCGGCGACCACACCGCGAAACCCGGCGAGCGACCGGCGGCCTTCGGCGAGATCGCTCATGTGGACGTCGAGAGCGTCGAAACCCGCGCGCGTGAAAGCCGCCGCCATCTCGACCTGGCCGTTGACGCCCTGCTCGCGCAGGATCGCAACCTCCGGGCGCGCGCCGATCCCGATGAACGGCGCCGCAGGATCCGCGTCGATGGCGAAAGAGACGCGCGGAACGAGGCCGGAATCGTCCGCGTCCGCGATCCGCGCGTACTCCTGGTCCGCCGCCTGCGGGTTGTCGCGCAGGCGCTGCATCGCGTGCGTCGTCGACGACCACGCGCGGTGCAGGTCGACGCGCGTCTCGTCGAGCACCGTTGCGGTGCCATGGCGGACGGTGATGCGGTCGCCCGCGACGGGGGTGCCGACGACCTGCGCGGCAATCCCTGCGCCATGCGCCCGAGCGAGCACGGCGGCTGCAGTGCCGTCCGCGACCTGGACCACCGCGCCGAGCTCCTCCGCGAACAGCGACGCCAGCGCGTCCGCGCCGACGCCGGGCAGCACGATGTCGAGGCCGCAGCGCGAGGCGAACGCCATCTCCGCCAGCGTGACGAAGATGCCGCCGTCGCTGATGTCGTGATAGGCGAGCAGCAGTCCGTCGTCGTGCAGCCCCTGCACCAGCGCGAAGAATGCCGAAAGGCGCGACGGGACATCGAGGTCGGGGCACTCGCTGCCGAGCTGTCCGTGGACCTGCGCGAGCGCCGACGCGCCGAGGCGCCGCCTGCCGTCGGCGAGGTCGAGGTGCAACAGCATCGTCTCGCCGGCGTCCGCTCGCAGCAATGGCGTGAGGCAGGCGCGCGCGTCCGCCACCGGCGCGAACGCCGACACGACCAGCGACACCGGGGCGGTCACCGCCCGGTCGGCATCGCCATCGCGCCAGGTCGTGCGCATCGAAAGCGAGTCCTTGCCGACCGGAATCGCCAGCCCGAGCGGGATGCAGAGGTCGATCGCCACCGCGCGAACGGTATCGTAGAGCGCAGCGTCCTCGCCGGGCTGATCCGCCGCCGCCATCCAGTTGGCCGAAAGCTTGACCTCGCCCAGATCGCGTATGCGCGCCGCCGCCAGATTGGTGATCGCCTCGGCGACCGCCATGCGCCCCGATGCGGGCGCGTCGATCAGCGCGACCGGCGACCGCTCGCCCATCGCCATCGCCTCGCCGGCATGACCTGCGAAGTCGGCGAGGGTGACCGCGACGTCGGCGACCGGCACCTGCCACGGTCCGACCATCGGATCGCGTGCGCAGAGTCCTCCGACGGTGCGGTCGCCGATCGTGACCAGGAACGTCTTGTCGGCCACTGCGGGGAGCTGCAGCACCCGGTAGGCTGCGTCGCGGACCTCGACGCCACGCAGGTCGAGCGGGGGCAAGGCGCGCGCGATGCGCCTGGCATTGCGCTGCATCCTCGGCGGCTTGCCGAGGATCACGCCCAGAGGGACGTCGACCGGCGCATTGCCGAAATGCGGGTCGTCGACGACGAGGCGGCCCTCGCCGTTCGCGCGACCGACGACTGCGCACGGACAGCGCTCGCGGGTGCAGATCGCCTCGAAGCGGCCGAGGTCGGCTGGTGCAATCGCCAGCACGTAGCGCTCCTGCGCCTCGTTGCACCAGATCTCGCGCGGGGACATGCCCGGCTCCTCCGACGGAACCGCCCGCAGGTCGCAGCTGCCGCCGACTCCACCGCCGTGTACGAGCTCGGGCAGCGCGTTGGACAATCCGCCGGCGCCGACATCGTGGATCGAAGCGATCGGATTGGTCGCGCCGAGCTCCCAGCAGCGGTCGATCACCTCCTGCGCGCGGCGCTCGATTTCGGCGTTGCCGCGCTGCACCGAATCAAAATCGAGGTCGGCGGTGTTCGCGCCGGTCGCCATCGACGATGCGGCCCCACCGCCCATTCCGATCAGCATCCCCGGCCCGCCGAGCTGGATCAGCAGCATTCCCGCGGCCAGCGGGCGCTTGCGCACGTCGGCGGCGGCGATGTTGCCCACGCCACCGGCGATCATGATCGGCTTGTGATAGCCGCGCCATTGCCCGTCGACTTCGAGCTCGAGGGTCCGGAAATAGCCGCCGAGATTGGGCCGCCCGAACTCGTTGTTGTACGAGGCCGCTCCGACCGGCCCTTCGGTCATGATCGAGAGTGCCGATGCGATGCGATCCGGCTTGCCGATCCAGCGCCGCGGCGCGCGAGCGCCGCCCTCCTTTTCCCCTCTCCCCCCCGGAGAGGGGAAAGGGGTGAGGGGCAGCTCCCAGGGCTGCGGCAACCCGGGAATGCGCAGGTCCGACACCGTGTAGCCGACCAGCCCCGCCTTCGGCTTGGCACCCCTGCCCGTGGCGCCCTCGTCGCGGATCTCGCCGCCGGCGCCGGTCGCCGCACCCGGGAACGGCGCGATCGCGGTGGGGTGGTTGTGAGTCTCGACCTTCATCAGGATCTCGACGCGCCCGCGATGCGCCGCATAGCGCCCGCCGGCGTCAGGATGGAAGCGATCGACGACCGCGCCTTCGATGACCGACGCGTTGTCCTCGTAGGCGACGAGCGTGCCGCGCGGATGCGCGGCATGGGTCGCGCGGATCATCGCGAACAGGCTCAGCGGCGCTTCGAGGCCGTCGATGCGCCAGCTCGCGTTGAAGATCTTGTGCCGGCAGTGCTCGGAGTTGGCCTGCGCGAACATCATCAGCTCGACGTCGGTCGGGTCGCGGCCGAGGCGCTCGAACGCCCGCGCCAGGTAGTCGATCTCGTCGCCGGTCAATGCCAGGCCCAGCTCGCGATTCGCCTCGTCGAGCGCGCTGCGCCCGCGCGCGAGCAGCGCGACCGTCGCCATCGGGCGCGGCACCACATGGCCGAACAGGATCTTCGCGTCGTCCTCGGCGTCGAGGATCGCCTCGGTCATGCGATCGTGGACCAGCGGCAGCAGCGCCGCTCGATCGGCAGCCGCGACCGGAGCGTGGTCGATCGTGCCGATGTCGTAGGCGATGCCGCGCTCGATGCGCGCAATGGCGTCGAGCCCGCAGTTCTTCGCGATGTCGGTCGCCTTCGACGACCAGGGCGAAATCGTTCCCGGCCGAGGCACGACGAACACCCGGCCATCGCCCGCGACGCTGCCGACGTCGGCCGGCCCGTAGGCCAGGAGCCGCTCGAGGGTCGCGCGCTCGTCGTCGCGCAACGGACGCAGCGTCTCGGCGAGATGCCAGTAGCGCGCGGAAAGCGACGCGACCCGGTGGCCCGGGTACGCAACGTCGAGGGCGGCCCGAAGCTTGGCGACGCGGAACGGGGACAGTGCTGCACGTCCGCGCAGCGCGAGAATCTCGGCCATTGGCTTTTCGCAGCGGGCGAAAGCGCAATTATAGCCGCCCGCCGCGGAGTGCCCGCCCCGCCGACTTCAGTGGTGCAGGATCTTGGCGAGAAACTGCTGCGCGCGCTCGGAGCGCGGCTTGCCGAAGAAGTCCGCCTTCGCCGCGTCCTCGACGATGCGTCCCGCATCCATGAATATCACGCGGTTGGCGACGCGGTTGGCGAAGCCCATCTCGTGGGTGACGACCATCATCGTCATGCCGTCCTTGGCAAGCTGCACCATGACGTCGAGCACCTCGTTGATCATCTCCGGATCGAGCGCGGAGGTGGGCTCGTCGAAGAGCATGCAGATCGGGTCCATCGACAGGGCGCGCGCGATCGCTACGCGCTGCTGCTGGCCGCCCGAGAGTTGGCCGGGAAACTTGTCCTTGTGCGCCGACAGGCCGACGCGCTCGAGGTAGCGCAGGCCGCGCGCATCGGCCTCGTCCTGCGTGCGCCCGAGAACCTTGACCTGCGCGAGCGACAGGTTCTGGCGGACGCTCAAGTGCGGAAACAGCTCGAAATGCTGGAACACCATCCCGACGCGCGCCCGCAGCTTCGGCAGGTTGGTATTCGGATCGTTGACCTTGATGCCGTCGACCCAGATCTCGCCCTGCTGCACAGGCTCCAGCGCATTCACGGCCTTGATCAGCGTCGACTTCCCCGATCCCGACGGGCCGCAGACGACGATCACCTCGCCCTTGTCGACGCTGGTCGTGCAGTCGGTCAGCACCTGGAAGCTGCCGTACCACTTGGAGACGTTGCGGATCTCGATCATCGGCATCGCGCGCTCGCCACGGGTCTCGATCTGGTTGAGGGATGTCTGCCTGCAGCAGCGGCGCCGGTCAGCGGACGATCGCGATCCTGCGCTGCAGGCGCTTGACGAGATACGACCCTGCGACGCATACGACGAAATAGACCAGCGCCGCGAACACGTACATCTCGACAAAGCGGCCGTCTCGCTCGGCGACCTTCGATGCCGCGCCGAGGAAGTCGGTAATCGACAGCACGTAGACCAGCGAGGTGTCCTGGAACATGATGATCGTCTGGGTGAGCAGGATCGGCAGCATGTTGCGGAACGCCTGCGGCAGCACGATCCTGCTCATCGTCTGCCAGTAATTGAGACCCAGCGCATAGCCCGCCCAGACCTGGCCGTGCGCCACCGACTGGATGCCGGCGCGCATGATCTCGGCGTAGTACGCCGCCTCGAACATCGAGAAGGTGATCACCGAGGACAGGAACGCCCCGACCTGGACCGGCCGGCTGGCGCCGATGATCCACGCGCCGATGTAGGGCACCAGAAAATAGAACCAGAAGATGACGAGCACCAGCGGCACCGAGCGCATCAGGTTGATGTAGCCGGCGGCGAGAAGCGACAGCGCCTTGATGCTCGACAGGCGCAGCATCGCGAGCAGCGTGCCGAAGAAGACACCGAGGACGATGGCCAGCGCCGTCAGCGTCAGCGTGAACGTCATCCCCACCTTCAGGAGGTAGGGCAGGTTGCGCAGGATGACGCCGAAATCGAAGGGTCCGAACACGGGTCCTCGCCTCCGCTGCGCCGGGTCCGGTCAGTGGCCGCCCTGCACCGCAGGGCCGATGAATCCCGGGACGGCGACGCGCTTCTCGAGCCAGCGCATCGCGAGCACGACTGCGACGTTGACGACGATGTAGATGATCGTCGCCGCCGTGAACGCCTCGAACACCTGGAAACTGAACTCCTGCATCGTCCGCGCAGCCGCGGTAAGCTCGACGACGCCGATGGTGAGCGCCACCGATGAATTCTTGATGATGTTGAGGAACTCCGATGTCAGCGGCGGAAGGATGACCCTGAACGCGACCGGCAGCAGCACGAAGCGGTAGGTCTGCGGCAGCGTCAGGCCCAGCGCGGTGCCCGCCATCTGCTGGCCGCGAGGCAACGCCTGGATCCCCGCCCGCACCTGCTCGGCGACGCGTGCGGCGGTGAACGTGCCAAGGCACAGCACGGCCGGCACGAACGACGCCCAGGGTGGCGGCATCTGCTTGATCGCGTCGCCGATCGCGCGCGGCACGAGCTCGGGGAACACGAAGTACCAGAGGAACATCTGGACCAGCAGCGGGATGTTGCGGAACACCTCGACATAGCCGTTGGCGAGCCTCGCCGCCCACTTGCGCGGCATCGTGCGAATCACGCCCAGGAGGGACCCGATGACCAGCGCGAGAATCCATGCCGACAGCGCCGTGGCGAGCGTCCACATCAACCCGACCAGCAGCGTGTGCAGGTAGGTACCGGTGCCCTCCGGCGTGAGCTGCCAGAAGATCTTCCAGTTCCAGTGGTAGTTCACGCGAGGCTGCGCACCCTGGCAGGCGTTGGATCGGCGGATTGGGGCCGACGGGGAACGTCGAGGCCCCGTCGTTCCTCGTCAGGATTGCTGCGACCGCGTCACTTGTAGACGTTGGGATCGGGCGAATCGGTCGGGTTCGCAAACACCTTCTTCAGCGAGTCGCTGATCGGGAACTCGAGGTTGATCCCCTTGGGCGGAATCTTGCTCAGGAACCACTTGCCGT
>DASYXO010000076.1:0-11899 GCA_035934825.1 Casimicrobiaceae bacterium | reverse complement strand
CGCTCTGACCCCATTTATTACCGCTCTGACCCCATTTATTCTGACCCCATTTATTACCGCTCTGACCCCGTTTCGAGGCGGGCATAGTCGAGCGCGAGCCACTTGACGCCGGCGTCGAGGAAGTTGACCTGCACCCGCGCATCGCTGCCGCGCCCTTCGGCGTCGATGATGACGCCCAGGCCGAACTTGGCGTGGCGAACGCTCTGGCCGATGCGCCACGCCGGCGCGGGCGGTGTCGCGATCGGGCCCGCGCCGACGCTGCTCGCCATCTGCGGCGCTGCGACGGGCTGCGCGCGAGGCTCGCGCCCCGATTCCGTCTCGCCGTATTCGCGACCAGGGCGCCGCTCGCGACCGGATAGCCAATGCACGAGCTCGCGCGGAATCTCGTCGATGAAGCGCGACGCGATGTTGTAACGCAGTTGCCCGTGCAGCATCCGGCTTTGCGCAAGCGTCAGGTAGAGCCGACGTCGCGCACGCGTCACCGCGACGTACATCAGCCGGCGCTCTTCCTCCAGGCCGTCGGCCTCGTTGCGGCTATTGTCGTGCGGGAAGAGACCCTCCTCGAGACCGGTGACGAAGACCGTGTGGAACTCGAGCCCCTTGGCCGCGTGCATGGTCATCAACTGCAGCGCAGGTCGCCCTTCCGCCGCCTGGGTGTCGCCCGCTTCGAGGGCGGCGTGCGCCAGAAACGCGGTCAGCGGGTCGGTGGCGCCATCGGCCGCGGCATCGCCAGGTGTTTCGCTCGCGGCCGCGTCGTCGATCGGGGTGGCGCCTGAGTCCGCGAGCTCGCCGGGCCGCTGCCCGGCACCGCCGACATCGCGCATCGGCGCATCGACGGCGAGATCGGCCTCGCGCACGAAACTCTCGGCAGCACTCACCAGTTCCTCGAGATTCTCGACGCGCTCGCTGCCATCCCTTTCCCGCCGGTAATGCGCGATCAGCCCGGACATTTCCACGACATGCGCGACGGCTTCACCGAGCGGCAAGCCTTTCGCCGTCTCGCGTGCGTCCTCGATCAACCGCACGAACCCGGCCAGCGCAGTCCCCGCCCTGCCCCGGATCGCGCCGGCGCGTGCCGCCTGCCACAGCGTCGTGCCTTGCGCACGCGCCACATCCTGCAACTGCTCGAGCGTGCGCGCACCGATGCCGCGCGGCGGGAAGTTGACGGCGCGCAGGAAAGCGCCTTCGTCGCCAGGCTCGACGAGCAGCCGCAGGTAGGCCAGCGCGCTCTTGACTTCGGCGCGCTCGAAGAAGCGCATGCCGCCGTAGACCCGGTACGGCAGCCCCGCATTGAACAGCGCGTGCTCGAGAACCCGCGACTGCGCATTGCTCCTGTAGAGCAGCGCGACCTGGTCGAGTGCCAGGCCCTCGTTCTGCAGTCCCCGGACGACATCGACGATGAATGCCGCCTCGTCGATGTCGCTGCCGGCGGCAAATGCCCGCACCGGCTCGCCTTTGCTTTCGCTCGTCCACAGGTTCTTGCCGAGGCGCGCCGCGTTGTGCCGGATCAGCGCGTTCGCCGCGTCGAGGATGTGCCCATGCGACCGGTAATTCTGCTCGAGCTTGATCAGGACGACGGGCGCGCCGGGGCGCGCGAAATCACGCTCGAAATGCCTCATGTTGCCGACGTTGGCGCCGCGGAACGCGTAGATCGACTGGTCGTCGTCGCCGACCGCGAACACCGCGGCGTCCGGCCCCGCGAGCAGCCGAAGCCACCGGTACTGCAGGACGTTGGTGTCCTGGAATTCGTCGACCAGGAGGTCCGAGAAGCGGCGCCGGTAATGGTCGCGGATCGCCTCGTTGCGCTCCAGGAGCTCGAAGCTGCGAAGCAGCAGCTCGGCGAAGTCGACGACGCCTTCGCGCTGGCACATCGCTTCGTAGAGCGCATAGTGCTCGACGCGCCGGCGCGATATCTCGTCTCCGGCCTCGACGGCGTTCGGGCGCTGGCCGTGTTCCTTGGCGTCGGCGATGAACCACTGCAGCTCCCGCGGCGGGTAGCGCTCGTCGTCGATGCCGTTGGCGCGGTACATCCGCTTGATCAGCGCCAGCTGGTCCTGCGTGTCGAGGATCTGGAACAGCTGCGGCAGGTCGGCGTCGCGGTGATGCGCGCGCAGCATGCGGTTGCACAAGCCGTGGAAGGTCCCGATCCACATGCCGCGCGCGTTAACCGGCGTCAGCGTGGAGAGGCGCACGAGCATCTCCTTCGCCGCCTTGTTCGTGAACGTGACGGCGAGAATCGACGACGTGGTCGCCTGCCCGTTCGCGAGCAGCCATGCGATGCGCGTGGTCAGCACGCGCGTCTTGCCGCTGCCGGCGCCTGCGAGGATCAGCGCGGACGCATGCGGCAGCGTGACTGCGGCGAGTTGCTCGGAGTTGAGATCGGACAGCAGCGGCGAAGGCATTGCCGGCAATTATAGGCGACGCGCATTGCCGGTCCGCAGGCCGCTCACCGGGGGCTATAATCCGCGACGCTTCGCTGCCCGTTCCCTCAAACGATGCCCCGCGCGCCCGACGAACAGCCTGCCGTCAATTCCGCGACGATGCGGTCCTTCGTCCATTGGATACGCGCGGCCGCGCCGTACGTGCATGCGTTCCGCGGCCACACCTTCGTCATCGCCTTCGGCGGCGAGGTGGTCGCCGACGAGGGTTTCCTGGGCGTCATCCACGACCTGAACCTGCTTCACAGCCTGGGCATCAAGCTGGTCGTCGCGCACGGTTGCCGGCCCCAGGTCGACGCCATCCTCGCCCAGCAGAGCATACCGAGCCGCTTCGCCAGCGGCGTGCGCGTGACCGATCCGGAAACGATGGATTGCGTGCTCGAGGCGGCGGGGCAGGTGCGTTCACGCATCGAGGCGCTGCTGTCGCTGGGTCTCGCGAACTCGCCGATGGCCGGCGCGCGCAATCGCGTGTCCTCGGGCAACTACCTGACCGCCAAGCCGATGGGCATCGTCGAAGGCGTCGACATGCAGCTCGCGGGCGAAGTGCGCCGGATCGACACCGAGGCGATCCAGCAACGTCTCGATGATGGCGACATCGTGCTGATCTCCCCGCTGGGATATTCACCGACCGGCGAGATATTCAACCTGACGGTCGAGGAAGTCGCGACCCAGTGCGCAGTGCGAATGGACGCTACCAAGCTGATCTTCCTGATCGAGGCGGACGGTGTGCGCAACAACCGGCGCCAGTTGCTCTCCGACCTGTCGACCGCCGACGCCGAGGCGATGCTCCTCCGGCCCGAAAAGCTTGCGCCGGACGTCCGCATCTGCCTGCCCGCCGCGATCCGCGCCTGCAACAACGGGGTGAAGCGCGCGCACCTGATCAGCCGGCGCCACGATGGCGCGCTGCTGCTCGAGCTGTTCACGCGCGACGGCATCGGCACGATGGTCTCGGCGACGGCGCTCGCGCACCTGCGCAGCGCGACCATCGACGACGTGGGTGGCATCCTTTCGATCATCGAGCCGCTCGAGGAGCAGGGCATCCTCGTGCGCCGCTCGCGCGAGCGGCTGGAAAGCGAGATCGAGCGTTTCATCGTCGCCGAGTACGACAATCACATCATCGGCTGCGCCGCCCTCTACGCGTTTCCCAGCGAGCGCGCCGGCGAGCTTGCGGCATTGGCCGTGCACCCCGATTTCCGCCGGGAAGGCTATGGCGAGGCACTGATGCAGGAAATCGAGCAGCGTGCGCGCAAGCTGCGGCTCTCGTCGCTGTTCGTGCTGACGACCAAGACCTCGCACTGGTTCCTCGAGCGCGGATTCCGCAACGCCGAGATCGCAGACCTGCCGCAGCAGAAGCAGGCGCTCTACAATTACCGGCGCAAGTCGCTGGTGTACCTCAAGACCCTGTAGGCCCCGGCTGGGGCGGCGGGGAGCAATCGCGAAGGAAACAGGCAATGGCAAGAACAGTCAAGTGCGTGAAGCTCGGACGGGAGGCCGAAGGCCTCGATTTCGCGCCCTACCCGGGAGCGCTGGGCGTGCGGATCTACGAGAACGTGTCGAAGGAGGCGTGGGCGCAGTGGCTCAAGCACCAGACCATGCTCGTCAACGAAAACCGGCTGTCGCTCGCAGATCCGCGCGCGCGCAAATGGCTTGCCGAGCAGATGGAGAAGCATTTCTTCGGCACGGGCGCCGACATGCCCACCGGGTACGTTCCGCCGGACCAGTAGCCGCGCTAGGCGCGTCACCGGACGGCTGTGGATCGCGCACGCGGTCCCGCCCTTTCGGTGGGCGATCCCTCCCCGGTCAGGGGAATGCGGCATCGCCCGAGGGCGGCCGCAGCCAGTCCGCGCAGTCCCAGCCAAGCAGACGTTCGAGCTGGCGGATCTCGTCGGCGAACTTGTCGGCGAGAAGCGTCCACTCGCGAGGCTGCAGCGGAACCGCGTACTCCCGCCCGTTGACGATGCTCGGGGCGACGCGCGGAAACGGCGGAAGTCCGAGAAACGCGGCGATCCGGGCGAGCGTCCGCTCAGGTACGGTCCAAAGTGCCTCGCTGCGCAGGACCAGGGTCTGCTCCACCGCGAAGTGGCGCCACAACCGCCGCAACTGACTCACGTAGAACCCGCGCGCCACGTACGAGGTGTGGCGATCCTGCAGCGGTTCCGCCGCGCGGGCACGCTCGGGCTCGGCCCGCAGCGCCGCGAGGAACGGCAGCGTCTCGCGCCCGCCATGCCGCTCCTTGTTCCAGTGGGAGTACGCGCGGGTGATCGGATTGCGCAGGAGGACGACGATCTTCAGCGCCGGCTTGTAGCTCGCGAGGCGACCAGTCGCAGGCATCCAGTACATGTAGATCGGGGTAACCTCCCCCCGCAATTGACCGGGGCGCCGCGGACCGAACTGGGAGTGATATGTGGCATAGTCGACCGGAATGGCGGCGAAGTGCTCATCCCGGTCGAAGAAATGGAGTTCCTTGCGCGACACTGGCATGGCGATGCGCGGATGCTGGCGCAGGTAGTGGTCGAGCGTGCTCGTGCCGCCTCTTTGCGTGCCGACGACCACGAAATCGAGCTCGGGCCCGCACGCAGCGGATCCTGGCGCTGCCTGCCCATGGCAGTGCTCGAAGCGCTGGCCGCTCCCGCAGGGACACGGCGCGTTGCGCAAGGTCATGCAGCTCTCCACGCGGCTGCGGAAGAGCGATTGTAATTCGTGGCCGTGGGTCGGGTGTTTCCAGGCTGCTAGACTCGTCGCCATGGCCAGCCATCCGATCAGCCGCTATCCGGTCCCGGCGCTTGCGGGACTGCCTGACGACATCCGCGCCCGGATCCTCGAGGTCCAGGAGAAGGCCGGCTTCGTTCCAAACGTGTTCGTGACGCTCGCGCACCGGCCCGACGAGTTCCGCGCGTTCTTCGCCTACCACGACGCGTTGATGTTGAAGGACGGCGGGCTGACCAAGGCCGAGCGCGAGATGATCGTCGTCGCGACCTCGGGGGCCAACGACTGCCTCTATTGCATCGTTGCGCACGGCGCGATCCTGCGCATCTACGCGAAGGATCCGCTGGTCGCCGACCAGGTCGCCGTCAATTACCGCAAGGCCGACATCACGCCGCGGCAGAAGGCGATGCTCGCGTTCGCGCTGAAGGTGGCGCTGCACAGCGTCGAGATCGGCGACGAGGATTTCGCTGCGCTGCGCGCGCAGGGGTTCTCCGACGAGGACATCTGGGACATTGGTGCGATCGCCGCGTTCTTCGCGCTGTCGAACCGGATGGCGAACCTGATCGCGATGCGGCCGAACGATGAATTCTACACGCTGGGGCGCGTTCCGAAGACGAAGTAGCGGGTCACCCGGCCGACCGCGCTCGGAGGCAGCATCGGCTTCGAAGCGACGCCGACGTGCCCCGCCCCGCGGCCCATCGCACAGACACCGAACGGGAACGGGAATCTGCGCCCGTCCCGGGCTCAAAACGTGGTCCGTCCCGGTTTTTCGTGGTCAGCGCAGGTACTTGCCGAACCAGTCGAGCATCCGCTTCCAGGCGTCTTCGGCCGGCCCTCTACGATAGCTCGGCCGGTAGTCCGCGAGGAAGCCGTGCGGAGTCTCCGGATAGGTGACGATGTTGACCGTCTTGCCTGCCGCCTTCATTGCCTCGCCGATCTTTGCGGTCGTGTCGTTCGGGATTCCCGGGTCGTCGCCGCCGTAGAGTCCCAGCACTGCCGCCGCGATGCGCGGCACGACGTCGAGCGCCGCCCGGTCTCCTTCGTGATATGCGCGCGCCACCGGACCGTAGCACGGGACCGCGGCCTTGACGGCGCGATTGTGGCCGGCATACATCCAGACGATGCGCCCGCCCCAGCAGAATCCGGTGATCCCGAGCCGCGACGTGTCGGCCCCGGTTGTCGACTTCGCGTAGCGGACGGTCGCATCCAGGTCCGCCATCACCTGCGAGTCGGGGACCTTGCTGACGATGTCGCGGATCAGTGCGCTGGTGTCGGCGATTTTCGTTGCATCGCCCTGGCGCACGTAGAGGTCGGGCGCGATCGCGAAATATCCGGCCTCGGCGAGGCGCCGGCAGACCGCCTTGATCCAGTCGTGGACGCCGAAGATCTCCTGCACGACCAGCACCATCGGAAAGGGTCCGTCGCCCATCGGCTTCGCACGGTAGGCGGACATCTCGCCGCCGGCGACGGGCATGGTGACGACGGCGCTTTCGATCGACATCGCCTCAATCCTTTCCGCTTCGTTCATGAACGACCTCGCCCCCGACGAGCGTCCAGCGCACCGCGCCGACGACTTCGAGCCCGAGGAATGGCGTGTTCTTGCCCTGGCTTTTCAGCGACTCGCGCCCGACGGTCCAGGCCTGCTGCGGGTCGAAAACGCAGACGTCGGCCGGATTGCCCGCAGCCAGCGTCGCCTGGCCGATCCCGATCACGGAAGCCGACGCGCAGGTGATCCGCCTGAGCGCCTCGGGGAGCGGAACGCCGTCCTCGGCTGCCCATTTGAGCGTCAGGGGCAGGAGCAGCTCGAGGCCGGTGGCGCCGGTCTCGGCTTCGCCGAAAGGAACCTGCTTGCCGTCGTCGTCGACGGGCGCATGATCGGAGCAGATCACGTCGATCGTGCCGTCGGCGGCCCCGGCGCGCAGCGCTGCGCGATCGCGCGTGCTGCGCAGCGGCGGCGTCAGGTTCGCGAGCGGATCGAACCAGCCGATGTCGGTGTCCGCGAGATGCAGGTGATGAACCGCGACGTCGCAGGTGATCGGCAGTCCCTCCTCCTTGGCCGCGCGGACGATCGCCACGCCCGCGGCGGACGAGAGCCGGCACAGGTGCACCGGCACGCCGCTCTCGCGGACCAGCGCGAGGATCGTCGCCAGCGCGATCGTCTCCGCCGACACGGGGATCGACGGCAACCCCAGCCGCGTGGCGACCTCGCCGTCGTGCGCGACGCCACCCCGCGCGAGATGCGCATCCTGCGGTCGCAGCCAGACGCGATGGCCGAATGTTCCGGCGTACTGCATGGCGCGCAACAGCACCTGCGTGTCGACCAGCGGGTTGTCGGCCTGCGAGAACGCGACGCAGCCCGCCTCGGCCAGCTCGCTCATCTCGGTCAGCGCCTCGCCACGCAGTCCGGCGGTCAGCGCGCCGACCGGATACACCTGCGCCAGGTTGAGCGTCCGCGCGCGATGCTTGAGCATCTCGACCAGCCCCGGCTCGTCGAGCGGCGGATCGGTGTCGGGCGGGCAGGCGAGGCTGGTCACGCCTCCTGCGACGGCGGCAGCGAGCTCCGATTCGAGCGTCGCCTTGTGCTCGAGGCCGGGCTCGCGCAATCGCGCCGACAGGTCGACGAGTCCCGCGCAGACGACGCAGCCCCGGGCGTCGAGGATCCGGTCGGCGCGCCAGGTCTGCGGAGCATCGCCGATGCCCACGATTCTTCCGGCATCGATGCAAAGCGTCGCGACGCGATCGATGCCCGCCGCGGCGTCGACCACCCGGCCCTGGGCGATCTCGATCTTCAACGCCTGCACTCCTCGACGGGTCGGGCGCCGGCGGGGCGGAGCGGGTTGCGGACGGGCGTGGGCATGTCAGTTCGCCGCGACGATCGACAGCACGGCCATCCGCACCGCGATGCCGAACGTCACCTGCGGCAGGATCACCGAGCGCGTACCGTCGGCCACCGCCGTTTCGATCTCGACGCCGCGGTTCATCGGTCCCGGATGCATGACGATCGCATCGGGCCGCGCGAGCGCGAGCTTTTCGTCGGTCAGGCCGTAATGCTTGAAATACTCCCCCGGCGAGGGCAGCAGCGCGCCCTTCATCCTCTCGCTCTGCAGGCGCAGCATCACGACGACATCGCAATCGCGCAGCCCATCGCGCATGTCGTTGTAGACCTTCACGCCCAGCGCCTCGATCCGCGCGGGAACGAGGGTCCGCGGCGCGATCACGCGCACCTGCGCGGTCTGCATCGTCGTGAGGCCGTGGATCAGCGATCGGGCGACGCGCGAGTGCAGGACGTCGCCGACGATCGCCACGCTCAGCGCGCGGAAGTCCTTCTTGTAATGGCGGATCGTGTAGAGGTCGAGCAGGCCCTGCGTCGGATGCGCGTGGCGGCCATCGCCTGCGTTGACGACGTGCACGTACGACCGGCCCATCGTCGTCAGGTGCGCTGCTATCAGGTGCGGCGCGCCGGACTGCGAGTGCCTCACCACGAACATGTCGGCGTTCATTGCGCAAAGGTTGTCGACGGTGTCGAGCAGCGTCTCGCCCTTCGACGTCGACGACGCGCCGATATTGAGGTTGATGACGTCCGCCGACAGTCGCTTGGCCGCGATCTCGAACGTCGTGCGTGTCCGGGTCGAGCTCTCGAAGAACAGGTTGAACACGGCCTTGCCGCGCAGCAGCGGCACCTTCTTCACCTCGCGTTCGGCGATCGAGACGAAAGGCTCGGCCGTGTCGAGGATGTGGGTGATGACCTCGGCCGGGAGGCCCTCGAGCGTCAGCAGGTGCACGAGCTCGCCGTTGCTGCCGAGCTGCGGGTTCCTGCTCATGCGCCGGTCCGCCCGCGGCACTGGGACTTCATGCGACCCCCGACGTCGGCTCGACGCCCAGCGACAGCGTGCCCCCCGGATCACGCGACAGGACGATCGACAGATCGCGCGCGACGGCCACCCGCTCGCCGACGTAGGTCGGCTCGATCGGCAGCTCGCGGCCGCCCCGGTCGACCAGCACCGCGAGCTCGATCCGGTCGGGGCGCCCGAAGTCGAACAGCTCATTGATCGCGGCCCGGACGCTGCGCCCGGTATAGAGCACGTCGTCGATCAGCACGATCGTCGAGCCACCGACGTCGAACGGCAGCGCCGTGCGCTTCACGTTGGGCTTGAGTCCGGACAGTGCGTAATCGTCGCGGTAGTAGGAGACGTCGATGAACCCGAGCGGATGTTTGCCGGGGATGCGCGCGGCGAGCCGCTCGGCGATCCACGCGCCCCCCGAGTAGATGCCGACGAAAGCCGCATCATGGGCGACTGCCGGCAGCATGCGCGCAATCAGCGCGGTCAGCGCCGCTTCGGCGTCAGGGAGCCCGGCGGACGTCATGTGCCTCGTCGAACCACGCCTGCAGGATGATCTGCGCAGCCTTCTCGTCGCGCATCGCGCGGCCGGTGCGTCCACCGCGGCCCGCAGCCGCGAGCTCGTCGCGCGCGACCTCGCTCGTCCAGCGCTCGTCGACGAGATCCACCGGCAGGGCGTGGTGCCTGCCGATCGTAGCCGCGAAGTTCCTCGCCCGTGCGGTCATCGCGTGCGCCGCCCCGTCGGCATGCGTCGGCAGGCCGACGATCAGCCGCTCGGGCCGCCACTCGCGGACCAGCGCCGCGACTGCGTCGAGGCGGACTTCCGCTGCCTGCGCGTCGATCGTCGTCAGCGGGTGCGCCGCCCGCGTCAGCATGTTGCCGACGGCGACGCCGATCCTGCGCGTGCCGAAATCGAAGGCGAGCACCGTCGCATCCTTGCTGCCCGCGGATCCGGTCACGCGTGACCAACGTCGTCGGACAGCCGCGAAATGTCGATGCCTAGAAGCCGTACCGCGGCCGGCAGGCGGTCTTCGACGGGAAGCTCGAACACGACGCCCGGATCGGCCTCGACGGTGAGCCAGGCGTTCTGCGCGAGTTCCTGCTCGAGTTGCCCCGCGGACCAGCCCGCGTAGCCCAGCGACACCAGCACGTCGGTCGGCCCCTCGCCGCGGCCCACCGCCTCGAGCACATCCTTCGACGTCGTGAGTCCGATGTCGTCGGTGACGGCCAGCGTGGACTGCCAGTTGCCGATCGGGCGGTGCAGGACGAAGCCCCGGTCGATCTGGACCGGTCCGCCGAAGAGGACGGGACGCTCGCGCAGTTCGCTGTCGTCGAGCGGAATCCGGATCTGCTCGAACAGCGCCGACAGCGTCATGTCCGTCCGCCGGTTCACGACGATGCCGAGGGCGCCTTCGGGGTTGTGCTCGCAGACGTAGGTCAGCGTGTTCGCGAAGTTCGGGTCCGCCATTGCCGGCATCGCAATCAGGAAATGGTGTGCGAGATTCATCATTGCGTCGCTTGTCCGATTGTACCTCCGGCGGGGCCGGCGGTCGTGCGCCGCGACGCGCAGCCCGCGCCGGCCGCGGCGCGTTCGTCCGTCGAAATATGGGGGCTTGCGTCATGCAAATGCGACTTGTTATCATTCGCGTTACTGGGAAGCAACCGACCCATCGATCGAAAGGAATCCATCTTGAATCCACCCCATCTTGCATTCGCCCTGCTGCTCCTCGCCGGGATCGGCGGGACCGGGAACGTCGCCGCCGCCGCCGGCGACACCGAAGTGCTGCTGTCGCTTCGCGATCACCGCTTCGCCCCTGCCGAAATCCAGGTGCCCGCAAACGCCAGGGTACGGCTCGTCGTCGACAACCAGGACCCCACACCCGAGGAATTCGACAGCCATGCGCTCAATCGCGAAAAAGTGATTCCCGGGAAGACGAAGCTGACGATCTATGTCGGACCCCTCGCCCCGGGTCGATACCCGTTCATGGGCGAGTTCAACGCCGCGACCGCCCAGGGCGCGGTCGTCGCGCGATGAGGCGCGCTCTGCGGATTGCCACGCTTTGCGCGGGAGCGATGGCGGCCGCCACTTCCGCGTTGCCCGCGCGCGCCGATCCCGACGACTACGTCTCCGTGCCCGCCGTCGAATACGGCGAGCGGGAGCTCGAAGTACGCCTGGGTACTGCGACGAAGGGTGGAGCGGAGCGCGCCAGCGCGGGCTCGGCCGCCTTCGGCTACGGCGTGACCCAGTGGTGGTTCACCGAGGTGTATGCAAAGTTCAACCGATTCGGAGGCGCGTCGACGCGTTTCGACGCCGTCGAATGGGAGAACAAATTCGAGCTGACACAGCCGGGCGAGTACCCGGTCGACCTCGGGGTGCTGGTCGAAGTCGAGCGCCCGCAGGACCGCGCCGAAGGCTACGAGCTGCGCCTCGGTCCCCTGTTGCAGAAGGACTTCGGCCCGGTGCAGGCCAACGCGAACCTGTTCCTGCAGCGCCATTACCGCACGGCGGGGCCTGCGGCCACCGAGCTCGCATACCAGTGGCAGCTCAAGTACCGCTGGCGCGAGGCCTTCGAGTTCGGCGCCCAAGGTTTCGGCAGCGTCGGGCAGTGGGATCGCTGGGACCCGGGCCACGAGCAGCGCCACGTGCTCGGACCGGCGGTCTTCGGCAAGCGCCGGCTCGGCGGCCGCCGAGCGCTCGTGTGGAACGCGGCCTACCTCATCAAGGCCTCGAGCGCGGCGCCCGACCGTACGCTACGGGTGCAGGTCGAGTACGAATTCTAGAAACGGGGGCAGGAAAATTGGGGTCAGGGAAAATTGGGGTCAGAGCTGAAAATTGGGGTCAGAGCTGTAATGACTGCACCATTGAATGTTCGTGTCGAATCGCGCCAACCCCTGGCGTGCAGTTATTACAGCTCT
>DASYXO010000059.1:0-12269 GCA_035934825.1 Casimicrobiaceae bacterium | reverse complement strand
AGAGCTGTTAAACCGGGGTCAGAGCTGTAATTAAGGGCGAGGCGTGGCGTCGATTGCGGGCTCCGTTAATTACAGCTCTGACCCCGGTTTAACAGCTCTGACGCCGTTTTGCTGACCCCGGCTTAAAAGCTCTGACCCCATTTTAATTGCAGCTCTGACCCCATTTTCATAGCATCGGCGCCAGCAGCCGCTCCGCCACGAACCAGGCAAGGATCGCGGCCAGCGCGATCAGCGTGAACTTGAGCGTCATGCCGATGAAGTGGAGGTAGCGCGCATCGCGCGTCACCAGCCACAGCAGCAGCGCCACGCCGATCGCGGCGAGGGCCAGGGACAACAGGACTCGAACGAGGACCACGCCGGGTCGTCAGGCAGCGCCGACGGCCCAGTCCTGGAACGCCGAAGGGACCTCCTCGTCGGCGTCGAAAGTCGCAATCTCGAAGGCGTCGGGCCGCGCGAGCAGTGCACGCGCCAGCGCATTGTTGAGCGCATGCCCCGGCTTGAACGCCGTGTACTGGCCGACCAGCGGGTGGCCAAGCAGGTAGAGATCGCCGATCGCATCGAGCACCTTGTGCTTGACGAACTCGTTGTCGTAGCGCAGTCCCTCGGTGTTCAGGATCCGCGTCTCGTCCAGCACGATCGCGTTCTGCAGGCTGCCGCCCAGTGCGAGGCCGGCAGCGCGCATCGCCTCGACGTCCTGCATGAACGCAAAGGTCCGCGCGCGCGCCACTTCCTTGACGTACGAATGCTCGGCGAAATCGACGACGACATGACGGCTCTCGCTGCCGAAAACCGGGTGCGGGAAGTCAATCGTGAAATCGAGCTTGAACCCGGGAAACGGGTCGAAGCGCGCCCACTTGTCGCCGTCACGCATTTCGACCGGCGTGCGCACGCGCAGATAGCGCTTGGGCACCGGCTGCTCCGCGATCCCCGCCGATTGCAGCAGGAACACGAAAGGCCCGGCGCTGCCGTCCATGATCGGCAATTCGGGTCCGGAGACGTCGACATTCAGATTGTCGATGCCGAGGCCGGCGAGCGCCGACATCAGGTGCTCGACCGTCGAGATCGTCACCCCGTCCTTCGCCAGCGACGACGACAGGCGGGTGTCACCGACGTTGGCCGCCTGCGCAGGGATGCTGACGGGCTGCGCAAGGTCGACGCGATGGAAGACGATGCCAGTGTCGGGCTGCGCCGGACGCAGCGTCAACTCGACGCGCGCGCCTGTATGCAGGCCGACGCCCGTCGTGCGTATCGTCGTCTTGAGGGTCCGCTGCCTGAGCATCGAATGATGGGTGGAATGGCGCGTGGTCGGAGTTTCTTGCGCGCGGCCGGATCTGCCTATCATTTTAGCACTCCGCGGGTTCATCCATCCCGAAGTCCGGCCCGTCGCCGGGACCCTCACCCCAACCCTCCCCCGCAAGCGGGAGAGGGCGAGGGTGAGGGAGGGACCGGCCAGGCTCAGTCCGCCTGCTTGCGCAGGAAAGCCGGTATCTCGGACGCGTCGAAAGCCGGCACCGCGATGCTCGCCGTCTGGCGGCCGCGGCGCACGACGGCGGGCTGGTCGAGCTTGTCGTAGTCGATCGAATCGCCACCAGCGCGCATGCCGACATTGTCGGTGCCGGTGCGCTCGACGACGGTCTCCAGCACCTCGAGCTTCGGCGGCCGCCGCGTGGCGACGGCGGCACCGCCCAGGCCGGTGGCAATCATCGTGACCCGCAGGCGATCCTCCATCGCGTCGTCGATCACCGTGCCGACGATGACCATCGCGTCCTCGGCCGTGAATTCCTTGATGGTGTTCATCACCTCGTGGTACTCCTTCATCTTGAGGCCGGCCGATGCGGTGATGTTGACGAGCACGCCGCGCGCCCCGGCGAGGTTCACGTCCTCGAGCAGCGGACTCTTTACCGCCTGCTGCGCGGCCAGGCGAGCGCGATCGACGCCGGCGGAGGTCGCCGAGCCCATCATCGCCATCCCCACCTCGCCCATCACCGTGCGAACGTCGGCGAAATCGACGTTGACCAGCCCCGGGTTGTTGATGACCTCGGCGATGCCCGACACGGCGCCGTGGAGCACGTCGTTGGCAGCGGCGTAGGCGTCGAGCACCGACACGTCCTCGCCGAGCACATCCATCAGCTTGTCGTTCGGGATGACGATCAGGGAATCGACGCGCTTGGTCAGCTCCTCGATGCCGGCGCTGGCGACTCGCTGGCGCTTGCCCTCGAACTTGAATGGTCGGGTGACGACGGCGACAGTCAGGATGCCGAGGCTCTTCGCAATCTCGGCGATGACGGGCGCCGCCCCGGTCCCGGTTCCGCCGCCCATCCCGGCGGTGATGAACAGCATGTCGGCGCCTTCGATGGTGCTCGCAATGCGATCGCGATCCTCCATCGCGGCATCGCGCCCGATCTCGGGCTTCGCGCCCGCACCCAGGCCGCGCGTCAGCGTCGAGCCGAGCTGCAGCTGCATCGGCGCGGTCGAGCGCCGGAGCGCCTGCGCATCGGTGTTCGCGCAGACGAAGTCGACGCCCGACAGACCTCTGACGATCATGTGCTCGACGGCGTTGCCGCCGCAACCGCCCACGCCGATGACCTTGATGACGGCGCCTTCTTCCGGCGCCTGATCGATGATTTCAAACATGGTGATGTCTCCTGTCCAAGTTGCTGATTGCAGTTCCAGTGCCGATGGGCCGTCGGTCAGGAATCAAAGGTCGCCCGGCACACCGCCGGTCGACCGCGGATTCCTGACACCGTGCCGTGCCCTGCCCTTTTCCCGTTTCCCATTGCCGCTTTCCGCTCTCTATGCATTGCCCGCAGATGTTCCATTCCCCCGTTTCCATGCTCCGATCCCCGTCCTCCGATTCCGGATCCCTGATCAGAAATTGGCCTTGAACCATTGCCGCATCCGCTCGGCGACCCCGCCGATTCCCGATACTTGCGCGCGCGCCGCCTCCCCGCGCATGAACTGCTCGCGGCCTTCGAGCAGCAGCCCGACCGACGTCGCATAGCGCGGATTCCTGACGATTTCCGAGAGCCCGCCGACGTACGACGGGATGCCCACGCGCACCGGCAGGTGGAACACCTCCTCGCCGAGCTCGGTCATGCCGGCGAGCAGCGCCGAGCCGCCGGTCAGCACGATCCCCGATGACAACAGCTCCTCGAAGCCGGAGCGACGCAGCTCTGCCTGCACCAGCGAGTAGAGCTCCTCGATGCGGGGCTCGATCACCTCGGCGAGCATCGGGCGCGACAGCTTGCGCGGCGCGCGCTCGCCCACACCCGGCACCTCGATGACTTCGTTGGGATCGGCGAGCTGGCGCAGCGCGCAGCCGTAGCGGAGCTTCAGCTCCTCGGCCTCCTTGGTCGGGGTGCGCAGCGTCATCGCGATGTCGTTGGTCACCTGGTCGCCCGCGATCGGGATCACCGCCGTGTGGCGGATCGCGCCACCGGCGAATACCGCGATGTCGGTCGTGCCGCCGCCGATGTCCATCAGGCACACGCCCAGCTCCTTCTCGTCCTCGTTCAGGACCGCCCGGGCCGAGGCGAGGGGCTGCAGGATGATGTCGCGGACCTCGATGCCGCAGCGGCGCACGCACTTGGTGATGTTCTCGACGGCGGACACCGCACCGGTGACGATGTGCACCTTGACCTCGAGGCGGACGCCGCTCATGCCCAGCGGCTCGCGCACGTCCTCCTGGCCGTCGATGATGAATTCCTGCGGCAGGATGTGCAGTACCTGCTGGTCGTTGGGGATTGCGATCGCCTTGGCGGTGTCGACGACGCGGTCGATGTCCGCCTGTGTCACTTCTTTTTCCTTGATCGCCACCATGCCGCTGGAGTTCAGGCTGCGGATATGGCTGCCCGCGATGCCGGTGTAGACCTCGCTGATCCTGCAGTCCGCCATCAGCTCGGCCTCCTCCAGCACGCGCTGGATCGACGCCATCGTCGCCTCGATGTTGACGACGACCCCTTTCTTGAGGCCGCGCGAGGGCTGCGTCCCCAGGCCGATGACGTTCAGGCCGTCGTCGGTCACTTCGGCGACGATCGCGACGATCTTCGAGGTGCCGACGTCGAGGCCTACGATCAGACTCTTGCTGTCTTTCACCATTCCAAGATCCTGCGTCCGGGTTGCGGTTGATCCTGTTGGCGCGCCGTCACGAGACGTGGCGCGCCGGCTTTTCGCGGAATCCCGGCACGTGCGCCGCGAATCCGTTTCGATACCTCAGGTCGACGAGGTCGACATGCCTTCCATCGCGTGCAAGCACGGCCAACGTGCGTCCGTAGGCAGCGACGAAACGCGCCATCCGGGCGTCGACGTCGTCGCGTCCGACCTGCAGCGTGAGCGCCCCGCCGTCGCCCGCGGCCGAGAGCTGCCAGCCGCCGCGCGCCGACAGCGCGAGGCCGGTGAGGCGCAGCGTGAGCGGCGAGAGCAGCGCAGCCCACTCGCGGTAGCGGGCGGCCATCGCCGGCGATTGGCCGTCCGGACCTTCGAACTGGGGCAGATCTCCCGCGTAGTTGGCGACGAACACGGCACCCTGCGTGTCGACCAGGCCGCTGTCGTTCCAGCGCGCCAGCGGCTGGTGCTCCTCGAGCTCGACCTCGAGCCGATGGGGCCATTGCCGCCGCAGCGCAACCGAGCGCACCCACGGAACGCGCGCAATCGACGCGCGCGCGGCATCGAGGTCCATCGTGAAGAACGTTCCCGAGAGCTCGGCGCGAATCACCGCTTCGAGGTGCGCTGCGCTGGTCCGCGTGAGCGGCGTGGTCACGACGACCTCGCGGATGTCGAACCACGGCAGCTGCGCGATCCAGCCGGAACCGGCCCAGGCGAGGAACGCGAGCGCGATCACCGTCAGCGTGACGGCGATGGCATTGAGCTGGCGCGCGTCATCCCACATGCGCCCCTCTCAGGATCTCGATGCAAAGATCGGGAAACGACGTGCCCGCCTCGCGGGCCGCCATCGGCACCAGGCTGTGGCCCGTCATCCCAGGCGACGTGTTGACTTCCAGGAACGAATACGAGCCGTCGTTGCGCAGGATCAGGTCGAGGCGGCCCCAGCCGCTGCAACCGACGACGTCGAACGCGGCGAGCGACCTGGCGCGGATCTCGTCCTCCAGCGCCGCCGGGATTCCGCTCGGGCAGAAGTACTTCGTTGCGTCGGAGAAGTACTTGTTGTGGTAGTCGTAGTTCCCCTGCGGGGCCTCGATGCGGATCAGCGGCAGGGCGCGTCCGTTGACGATCGACGCCGTGAGCTCGATGCCGCTCACGAACTCCTCGATCAGCACCAGTGCGTCGTGGCGGGCCGCTTCCTCCCACGCCAGGCGCAGCTCGCCGTGGTCGACGGCCGCGACCTTGGTGATGCCGATCGTCGAGCCTTCGCGCGCAGGCTTGACGATCAACGGCAAGCCGAGCTCGGCGACCACGCCCATCCAGTCGGTCGCCGCAGTGGCAACACGGTAGCGAGGTGTCGGGATCCCGCTCGAAAGCCACACGAGCTTGGTCCGCCACTTGTCCATCGCCAGCGCTGACGCCATCACCCCGCTGCCGGTGTAGGGAATCCTCAGCGTCTCCAGCGCGCCCTGGACGGTGCCGTCCTCGCCGAAACGCCCGTGCAGCGCGATGAACGCGCGCGAATACCCTTCGCCCTTGAGCTCGAACAGGTTGCGCTCGGCCGGATCGAACGGGTGCGCGTCGACCCCGCGCTCGCGCAGCGCCTTCAACACCGCGTTGCCGGAGAGCAGCGAGATCTCCCGCTCGGCGGATGGGCCGCCCATCAGCACCGCGACCTTCCCGAATCCGGCGGCCACCGGGCTCATGCGTTCGCCTCCGCCTCGCCGATGATGCGAACCTCGGCCTCGAGATCGATGCCAGTGACCCCGCGCACGGTCTCGCGCACATGCGCGATCAGGGCCTCGATGTCCGCCGCCCGTCCCCGACGCTCCGGATTCACGATGAAGTTCGCATGCTTGCGCGACACATGCGCACCGCCGATCGAGTACCCCTTGAGTCCGCAGGATTCGATCAGCCGGGCCGCGTGGTCGCCGGGTGGATTGCGGAACACGCTGCCGGCGTTGGGCAGCGCCAGCGGCTGGGTCGCGACGCGCTTCGCCAGCAGCGCCTTGATGCGCATGCGCGCGCTGCCGGTGTCGTCCTGCGGAAACCGGAACCACGCGGCGGTGAAGATCTCCGCGAGCGCCGATCCGTCGCGCCTGGCGACGCTGCGGTAGCCGATCGAAAAATCGGACGGCAGCAAGATGTCGAAGCTCCCGTCGCGGGACAGCGTCTCGACCCGCGCGACATGCTCCCAGGTCTCGCCGCCGTAGCAGCCAGCGTTCATCGCCAGCGCCCCGCCCACGGTGCCGGGAATGCCGGCGAGGAACTCGGCATCGGCGCAGCCGTGAATCGCCGCGAAGCGCGCGAGCTTCGGCGCCGCGGCCCCCGCTTCGGCGTACACGAGGCCGTCGGCGACGGCGAGCGCGGCGCCCGGGTCGTGCATCAGGATCACGACGCCGCGCACGCCGCCGTCGCGCACCAGCACGTTGCTGCCGAGCCCGATGACCGTCACCGGCTCGGCGGCCGGCAGCCAGCGCAGGAAGTCCGCGAGGTCGTCCCGATCGGCGGGCGCGTACAAGAGATCGGCGTGTCCACCCGTTCGCCAGGTCGTATGCCGGGCGAGCGGCGCATCGCGCAGAAGCGACCCACGCAGCCGGGTGAACGTGAGCGGTTCAGGCATGATCATGCGGCGCTCAACTGGCCGGCGACGGTGCCGATCGAGCCGGCACCCATCGTCATCACGATGTCGCCGTCGCGCACGATTCCGCGCAGCGCCGGGACGACATCGGCCACGGATTCGACGAACACGGGCTCGACGCGCCCCGCGACACGGATCGCGCGGGCCAGCGCGCGTCCGTCGGCCGCGACGATCGGCGCCTCGCCGGCGGGATAGACGTCCGCCAGCACCAGCGCGTCGACGCTCGACAGCACGCGCACGAAATCCTCGAACAGGTCGCGCGTGCGCGTATAGCGATGCGGCTGGAACGCGAGGACGATGCGCCGGCCGGGGAAGCTTTCGCGCGCCGCACTGATCGTCGCCGCCATCTCGACCGGGTGGTGGGCGTAATCGTCGATCAGCGTGCAGCGACCGCCGCCGGGGATGGCGATGTCGCCGTGCCGCTGGAAGCGCCGGCCCACGCCCTTGAACTCGGACAGAGCGCGCGCGATCGCGGCGTCCGCGACGCCGACTTCGCGTCCGACGGCGATCGCCGCCAACGCGTTCCTGACGTTGTGCACGCCGGGCAGTGCGAGCTCGACGGCAAGCGGGGCGGCCGGCCGGCCGCGCGCGATGAAACGCATGCGTCCACCGGCGTTGGTGACATCGGTCGCCCGCAATGCCGCGTCCTCGGCGAAGCCGTAGGAGACGACCTGCCTGGCGACTTCGGGGACCATTGCGCATAGGTGCGCGTCGTCGACGCACAGCACGGCCACCCCGTAGAAGGGCAGCCGCTGGATGAAATCGACGAACGCGCGCTTCAGCTTGCCGAAGTCCTGACCGTAGGTCTCCAGGTGGTCGGCATCGATGTTGGTGACGACCGCGATCACCGGTGACAGATAGAGAAACGACGCGTCGGACTCGTCGGCTTCGGCGACCAGGAAATCACCGGTGCCCAGCCGCGCATTGGCGTCGGCGGCGAGGAGCCTGCCGCCGATGACGAATGTCGGGTCGAGGCCGCCTTCGGCGAGCACCGACGCGATCAGGCTGGTCGTCGTCGTCTTGCCGTGGGTGCCGGCGACCGCGATCCCCTGCTTGAGGCGCATCAGCTCCGCCAGCATCAGCGCGCGCGGGACAATCGGCACGCCGCGCTCGCGAGCCGCGAGAACCTCCGGGTTGTCGGCGCCCACCGCAGTCGACACGACGACCGCGTCGGCGCCGTCCGCATTGGTGGCGCGATGGCCCAGCGTGACGTCGATGCCCAGCGAGCGCAGGCGCCGGGTCGCCGCGTTATCGGCAAGATCCGACCCCGATACCCGGTAGCCCTGGTTCGCGAGCACTTCGGCGATGCCACTCATGCCGGCCCCGCCGATGCCCACGAAATGCACGCGCTTGACCTTGTGTCGCATGCTGTCAGCCGCCTGCCAGCCTGATGCAGGCGTCGGCAACCCGATCGGCGGCGTCGCGCTTGCCGACGCCGTGCGCCGCCATTGCCATCGTCAATGCCTGCGAGCGCGCCAGGCTGCCGAGCAGGCCAGCGAGAGGCGCCTGCGGCGCCTCCAGCTCGGATTGCGCGATCACGATCGCGGCGCCGGCATCCAGCAGGAACTTCGCGTTCGCGGTCTGCTCGTCGGCGATCGCGCCTGGCAGCGGCACGATGACCGCTCCCAGGCCGACGGCAGCGAGCTCGGCCACCGTCAGCGCGCCGCCGCGGCAGACGACGAGATCGGCCCAGGCGTAGCGGCGCGCCATGTCGTCGATGAACGCGACGCATTCGGCGGCCACGCCGGCGACGGCGTAGGCGCGCTTCAGCGCGTCGACGTGGTGCTCGCCGGCCTGGTGGACGACGCTCGGGCGCGAGGCTTCCGGCAGCCGCGCGAGCGCCGCGGGCACCGCCTCGTTCAGGGCCTGCGCACCCAGGCTGCCGCCGACGACCAGCACGCGCAGCGGGCCCTCCCGGCCCGCGAATCGCTGCGCGGGAGCGTCGATCGCGACGATGTCCTCGCGCAGCGGCGTGCCCACCCACACAGCGGAGCGCGCATGCGCGCCACGGAAGGCGCCGGGAAAGCCCAGGAGCACGCAGTCGGCGCCGTAGGCGAGGATCCGGTTGGCGAGCCCGGCGACGGCGTTCGAGTCATGGACGACCAGCGGGCGACCGGTCGCAAGTCCCATCAGCGCACCAGGGAAGGAAGCGAAGCCGCCGAAGCCCAGAACGACGTTCGGACGGCGCCGCCTGATCACGCGCAGGCTGTCGATGCAGGCACGAGCGAGCGTGTACGGACCGGCGAGGAGGCTGCGCCATCCCTTGCCACGCACGCCGCGGAACGACATGCTCTCGAACTCGACGCCGTGCTGCGGTACGAGCCTCGCCTCGATGCCTTCGCGCGTGCCCAGCCAGAACACGCGACAGCCGCGCGCGACGAGCTTGGCGGCGACGGCGAGCCCCGGGAACACGTGGCCGCCGGTGCCGCCGGTGGTGATCATCACCGTCGAGGTCACGTGTCGGCCCCCGCGCTTGCGGCGGCGTTCATTCTTGCGGCGGCGTTCATTCGACGAAGCCCCGCAGGATGCGCCGGTTCTCCCAGTCGATCCGGAGGAGCACGGCGAGCGCGATGCAGTTGGCGACGATGCCGCTGCCGCCGAACGACAGCAGCGGAAGCGTCAGGCCCTTGGTCGGCAGCACCCCCATGTTGACGCCCATGTTGATGAACGCCTGCACGCCGATCCAGATGCCGATGCCGTGAGCGCACAGCGCAGCGAACGGACGCGACAGGCGCGCCGCCTGGCGGCCGATCGCATAGGCACGGAACAGCAGCCACGCGAACAGCGCGATGACCGCGGCGACGCCGACGAATCCGAGCTCCTCCGCGATGACCGCGAGCAGGAAATCGGTGTGCGCTTCAGGCAGGTAGAGGAGCTTCTCGACGCTCGAGCCCAGGCCGACGCCGAACCAATCGCCGCGACCGAATGCGATCAGCGAGTGCGAAAGCTGATAGCCCCGGTGCATCGGGTCCGACCAGGGATCGAGGAAGATCGCGAGCCGCTGCACGCGGTACGGCGCAGCCAGCACGATCGCCGCGAGCGCCACCGGCAGGAGCACCGCCAGCCCGGTGAAAAGGCGCCAGTCGAGCCCGCCCAGGAACAGGATCCCGAATGCGATCGCGAGGATCACGACGAACGCGCCGAAATCGGGCTCAAGCAGCAGCAACCCGCCGATCGCAACCATGACGGCGGACAGCGGCGCGAAGCCCCTGACGAGCGTCTGGCGCAGCGGCTGCTCGGCGTGCAGGAACGCGGCCTTGCGCACCGCATAGCTCGCCGCATAGAGCACCGAGGCGAGCTTCATGAATTCGGAAGGCTGGATGTTGATCACGACGAGGGACAGCCAGCGCCTGGAGCCGTTGACCGACTTGCCGACACCGGGAATCAGCACCAGCACGAGCAGCATTGCGCCGCCGATGAACAGCCACGCGGCGGTGTGCTCCCACACCTTGATCGGCACCTGGAACGCGAAGAACGCCGTGCCGAGCCCGATGCCGAGGAACACCGCATGACGTGCCAGGAAGTACCACGGGTGGTAGCCGGTGCGCGCCGACGCCTCGGCGGTCGCGATCGAGGCCGAATACACCATCACCAGGCCGAACGCGAGCAGCAGCACCACCGTCCACGCGAGCGAGACGTCATAGGTCAGCATCGCGCGGGGATTGCGCGGCAGCGGCGCGAGCGGCGGCCGGCGCAACGCGGCGACCGCGGTCAGGCGCTTACGCATCGTCGACCACCGTGACGCGGTCGCGCACGAGATCGGCGAAGCGCAGGCCCCGCTCGACGTAATCGCGGAACTGGTCCAGGCTCGCGCAGGCGGGAGACAGCAGCACGGCATCCCCGGGCTTCGCGAGCTCGACGGCACGCTCGACCGCTCGCTCGAGGGTGCCGAGAATCTCGACCTGGGCGCTCGTCCCCTCGATGCCGTCGGCGAACCGCTGCGCGTCGCGGCCGATCAGCAGCACGGCACGGCACGCGCGATCGATGCTCGCCTTCAGCGGCGCGAAGCTTTGTCCCTTGCCGTCGCCACCGGCGATCAGCACGACACGGCGGCCGATGCCGTCGAGCGCGACCTGCGTGGCGGCGACGGTCGTGCCCTTGGAATCGTCGATGTACGACACGCCATTGGCGTCGGCGATCGGCGCCATCCGGTGCGGCAGTCCGCCGAACCGCGCGAGCGCGTCGTGCATCGCGCGGCCGGGCTTGGCAACCGAGCACGCCAGCGCCAGCGCGGCGAGCGCGTTCATCGCGTTGTGGCGCCCGACCAGCGCGAGGCGCGAGGTCTCCATGACCAGCTCTCCGCCGCGCGCGAGCCAGGTGCTCGCTGCGTGCTCGACCAGCCCCCACTCCTCCTCCGACAGCGGCACGCCCGCCCCGAAGGTCTGCACCGTCCGGCCGGGCCGGCGCATCAGGCGCACGATCGGATCATCGCGATTCAGGATCTGCACGCCCGCATTGGCCAGGATCCGGGCCTTGGCGCTCGCGTAGTCGGCGATGCCGCCGTAGCGATCGAGGTGGTTGGCCGACACGTTCAGCACCGTCGCCGCGACCGGCTTGAGGCTCGACGTGGTCTCGAGCTGGTAGCTCGACAGCTCGAGCACGAACACCGCGGGCCACGCCGCGCCGCCTTCGTAGCGCGCGATCTCGTCGAGGACCGGATTGCCGATGTTGCCGGCGACGACGGTCGCAAGCCCTGCGGCGCGGGTCAGCGCGCCGGTCAGCGACGTGACGGTTGTCTTGCCGTTGGTGCCGGTGACCGCGAGTACCTTCTGGTCTGCAGGCAGCGCGCGCGCGAACAGCTCGATGTCGCCTACGAGCTCGGCGCCCGCGGCGACTGCGTCGCGGATCGCAGGCTGGTCCTTCGCGACGCCGGGGCTGATCGCGATCAGGTCGGCGGCCTTGAACGTTGCGGCCGAGAACGGTCCCGATTCGAAGGGCACCGACGGCAGCTCGCGGGCAAGCGCCGCAAGTCCGGGCGGATCGCTGCGCGTGTCGGCGACGCGCAGGTCGGCGCCGTGCCGCGCGAGGTGGCGCAGCGTCGACACGCCGGTGATGCCCAGTCCGAGCACGACGGCGCGGCGACCCTTGTAGCCAGGCGTCATGTCAGCGCAGCTTCAGCGACGAGAGACCGAAAAGGACGAGCAGCATGGTGATGATCCAGAACCGGACGACGACCTGGTTCTCCTTCCATCCCTTGAGCTCGTAGTGGTGATGCAGGGGCGCCATCCGGAACACGCGCCTGCCCGTCGTCTTGAACGAGACGACCTGGATCACGACCGACAGCGTCTCGACGACGAAGACGCCGCCCATGATGAACAGCACGATCTCCTGGCGGACGATGATGGCGATCGCTCCCAGCGCGGCGCCGAGCGCCAGCGCGCCGACGTCGCCCATGAACACGTCCGCCGGATAGGCGTTGAACCACAGGAAGCCGAGGCCCGCGCCCGCCATCGCCCCGCAGACGACCGCGAGCTCGCCGGCGCCGGGAATGTGCGGAAAGCCCAGGTACCTCGCGAAGATCGCGTTG
>DASYXO010000033.1:0-2203 GCA_035934825.1 Casimicrobiaceae bacterium | reverse complement strand
CGGCGACACCCACGGCGAGCGATGCGGCGATCAGGATACGGCGAAGCATTAACGGCCTCCTCGGTCTCGTTGTGTCGTCGGACCGCCGTCGATGGCGGTCCGCAGGTTCGGACGGGCGCGCTCCCGGTCGGGCCGGCGCGTCATCTGCCCGGTGTTGCAGGGTTGCCAGGTGTTGCAGGATTGCCCGGCGTTGCAGGATTGCCCGGGGTCGGGGTGCGGTCCGTCGACCCTGGGCCGCCGGCCGCCTCGGCCTCGCGGATCAGCTTGAGCTTGGCCGGGGCGCTGCGGTTGGGCTTGTCCAGTGCCACCACGCGCTCGTACTCGACCTGCGCGAGCCGCGCGTAGACGTCGCCCAGGTTCTCGTGGGCGATCGCATAATCAGGCGCGGCCTGGACGGCGCGTTCCAGCTCGTCGCGCGCCAGGCGGTATTCGCCTTTCTTCGCGTAGAGGACCGCGAGATTGTTCCGCGGCTCGGGCAATTCCGGAAAATCGGCGACCAGCGCATGAAACTGGGCGATCGCCTCGTCGGTCCTGCCTTCGTCGGTCAGGGCGATGCCCTTGACGAACCGCGCCTGCGGTTCGCGCGGGCGCTCCGCAGTGAGCTTGTCGAGCATCTCGATCGCCGCGGTGTACTGCTTGCGCGCGAGCAGGTCGCTCGCCTTGCGCAGCGATTGCGTATAGGCCTTGCGCTCGGCCTCGTTCATGCCGCGCGGATCCCGCATCGTCGCGAGCGGCTGCGCGGCGGTCGCGAGCGACGCCGCGGCGCCGATGCAGACGGCGACCACGAAGGCCGAAAGGTGGTTCAAACGGATGCTGGGCATCGGCGGGGAATGCGCCGCCAGGGTGGTGGCAGGCCCGATTCTAGCGCAGCGCTGCGGAGGCGGAAGTTGGGCGCAGCTTCGCGACCGTCGCGTCGATCAGGCGTCGCGCGATCGACACGGTGCTCGGCAGCTCGGCGGGAAGCCCGTCGGATGGAAACCAGCGCGCATCGGCAATCTCGTCGCCATCGGGCGCCAGCTCACCGCCCGCGTGGCGGGCCGTGTAGGCGATCATCAATGAATGGGGAAAAGCCCACGACTGGCTCGCGAAGTATTCGAGGCCCGTGACCTCGATGCCGACTTCCTCGCGCACCTCGCGGTGGATGCAATCCTCGATCGTCTCGCCGGGCTCGACGAATCCGGCGAGCGCGCTGTACATCGGTTTCGGGAAACGGCGCGCGCGCGCGAGCAGTACCTCGGTTCCGCGCGTGACCAGCACCATCATCGCCGGCGAGACCCGCGGGTACGCGACATGGCCGCAGGCGGGGCACAGCTTCGCCCGCTCGCTTTCGCGCTCGCGAGTCGGCGTGCCGCAGCGTCCGCAGTAGTGGTGCGAGCGGTCCCAGTCGGCGACCTGGAAAGCGCGGGCGGCCAGCGCGAGCAGATCCTCGGGCAGGCGCAGGAACAGCGAGCGCAGGCCGGCGTAGCGGCAGCCGGCGGGCTCGGGCGCGGTCTCCGCCAGGGTGATCGCGACGCAGTCGATCCGGCGCAGGCGCCCGAGGTAGTGGCGATTCCCCGAAAGTCCCGAGCGCTCGAACTGGTCGAGAGTCGGCACCGTCGGTACGCCTTCGTCACCGCAGACCAGGAGCTTCGCGTCGGCGAATGCGAACACCAGTGAGTCTCCCGGCAACACGGCAGGGGCGGCCTGCGCCGGCGCGAAGTCGGCGGGCGTGTGCATCATCGATGCAGGCGTCGGCATGTCGGCTACGACCCCCGGCGTCCGTTCACGTTCGCTGTCCTTGCGTCGACGACGGGTCTAGGCCGAAAGATCCAGCGGCAGCTTGCGCAGCCGCTTGCCGGTGGCCGCGGCCAGCGCATTCGCGGCCGCGGGCGCGATCGGGGGCACGCCGGGCTCGCCGACCCCGGTCGGTGCCTCGGTCGAGGGCACGATGTGAACCTCGATCGCCGGCATCTCGTTGATCCGCAGCACGCGGTAGTCGTTGAAGTTCGACTGTGCGACCCCGCCGTTCCTGATCGTGATCTCGCCGAACAGCGCCGCCGACAGCCCGTAGCCGATGCCGCCCTCCATCTGCGCGCGCACCACGTCCGGGTTGACCGCCAGCCCGCAATTGACGGCGCAGACGACGCGATCGACGGTGAACGACTTGTCGGCGTTGACGCTCACCTCGACGACCTGCGCCACCGCCGTATCGAAGGATTCATGG
>DASYXO010000369.1:0-3283 GCA_035934825.1 Casimicrobiaceae bacterium | reverse complement strand
TGCCCAGCAGCACGATCTCGGGACCGGACGCCAGCAGCCCGGCGAAATCCTCGGCTGCGAGCGCATCGAAACCTGCCGGGGCCCAGCCCGTGACGACGCGGTCGGGCAGGATCACCACGCCTTCGTGGTATTCATCCGCCCCGATCCGGATCCAACCGTCGCCGAATCCGGTGATGACATTGGCCGCGGGTGCCTGCAGGTGGAATTTCAATGGTGGCCCGAAATCGTGGTCCGAAATTGGGGTCAGAGCTGTAATACTGGACCGAACGAAATTGGGATCGAAAATCGGGCCAGAGCCCAACAGGTGATCGATCGCACGTTGGGTCCCGGCGTCGGCCGCCAGCCAGAATATTACAGCTCTGACCCCAATTTCATTGTGCGATGCGGTAAAATCGACCACTTCGACGTCTACGTCGCTCGGACGGTTCCGGGCGCTTACGCTAGAGGCCTGCATGACTCTGCTCCCGCAGTCGCATTTCGCGCGCATCGAGCGCCTTCCGCCCTACGTATTCAGCATCACCTCCGAGCTCAAGATGGAGGCCCGCCGTCGGGGCGAGGACATCATCGATTTCGGCATGGGCAATCCCGACGGCCCGACGCCGCCCCACATCGTGTCCAAGCTGGTCGAAACCGTCCAGCGGGGTGACACCCACGGCTATTCGGTCTCCAGGGGCATTCCGCGCTTGCGCCGCGCGATCTGCCACTGGTACGACCGGCGCTGGGGTGTCCAGTTCGATCCGGAATCGGAAGCGATCGTCACCATCGGATCGAAGGAGGGCATCGCGCACCTCGCGCTTGCCACGCTCGGCCGCGGCGACACCGTCCTGGTCCCGAATCCGAGCTACCCGATCCACATCTACGGGCCGGTGATTGCGGGCGCCGACATCCGCCAGGTGCCGCTCACGCCCGACGTCGATTTCTTCGCCGAACTCGAGCAGACGATCAAGCTCTCGGTACCCAAGCCGAAGATGCTGATCGTGAACTTCCCGGCGAACCCGACCGCGCAGTGCGTCGAGCTGCCGTTCTTCGAGAAGATCATCGCGCTGGCGAAGGAATACGGCATCTGGGTCGTCCACGACCTTGCCTACGCCGACATCTGCTTCGACGGCTGGAAGGCGCCATCGATCATGCAGGTGCCCGGAGCGCGCGACGTGGCGGTCGAGTTCTTCACGATGTCGAAGAGCTACAACATGGCGGGCTGGCGCATCGGCTTCATGGTCGGCAATCGCGACCTGGTCTATGCACTGTCGCGCATCAAGGGCTATCACGACTACGGCACGTTCACCCCGCTCCAGGTCGCGGCGATCGCCGCGCTCGAGGGGCCGCAGGAATGCGTCGCGGAGGTCACGCTGAAATACCAGCGGCGGCGCGATGTGCTGGTGCGCGGCCTGCACGAAGCCGGCTGGATGGTCGACGTGCCCAAGGCGTCGATGTACGTGTGGGCGAAGATCCCGGACGCCTACAAGTCGACCGGCTCGCTCGAATTCTCCAAGCAGCTGCTGGCTAAAGCGAAGGTGTCGGTGTCACCGGGCATCGGCTTCGGCGAGTTCGGCGACGGCCACGTGCGATTCGCGCTGATCGAGAACGAGGCGCGCAGTCGCCAGGCGATCCGCGGGATCAAGCAGATGCTTCGGGAGGACGGCCTGCTGTGAAGCCGCTGCACGTCGGCCTGATCGGCTTCGGTACGGTCGGCAAAGGGACCTGGGACGTCCTGCGTCGCAACGAGAGCGAGATCGCACGCCGCGCGGGACGGCCGATTCGCATCAACTGGATCAGCACGAGAACGCCCGAGCGCGCGCGCGACGCAGTGAATGGAGCGCCGGGCGTGCACCTCACCAGCGATTCTTTCGTCGTCACCCGGCACCCGAACGTCGACATCGTCTGTGAGCTGGTCGGCGGCGTCGAGCCGGCGCGCGCGCTGGTGCTCGACGCGATCGCCCATCGCAAGCACGTCGTCACCGCCAACAAGGCATTGCTGGCGCAGCACGGCAACGAGATCTTCGCCGCCGCTCACGCCCAGGGCGTGATGGTGGCGTTCGAGGCGGCGGTCGCCGGCGGCGTGCCGATCATCAAGGCGCTGCGCGAGGGACTCACCGCGAACCGCATCGAGTGGATCGCCGGCATCATCAACGGCACGTCGAATTTCATCCTGTCGCGGATGAGGGAAACCGGCGCGTCTTTCGACACCGTGCTCGAGGAAGCGCAGGCACGCGGCTACGCCGAGGCAGACCCGACCTTCGACGTCGAGGGCATCGATGCCGCGCACAAGCTCGCGATCATGTCGGCGATCGCTTTCGGCGTGCCGATGCAGTTCGACAAGGCCTATGCCGAGGGCATCACGAAGCTGACGCGCGAGGACCTGCGCTATGCCGAGGAGCTGGGGTACCGGATCAAGCTGCTCGGCATCACGCGGCGCGCCGCCAAGGGCATCGAGCTCCGCGTGCACCCTACGCTGATCCCGGCGAAGCGCCTGATCGCCAACGTCGAAGGCGCAATGAACGCGATCCTGGTCAAAGGCGACGCGGTCGGGTCGACGCTCTACTACGGCGCCGGGGCGGGGGCCGAGCCGACGGCGAGCGCCGTCATCGCCGACCTCGTCGACGTGACGCGAATGCACACCGCCGATCCCGGGCACCGCGTTCCGCATCTCGCGTTCCAGCCCGACCAGCTCACCGACGTCCCGTTCCTGCCGATGGGCGACGTCGAGACCAGCTATTACCTGCGCATGCGCGTCGACGATCGTCCCGGCGTGCTTGCCGACATCACGCGCATCCTCGCCGATCGCGGGATCTCGATCGACGCGATGATCCAGAAGGAGCCTTCGGAGGGCGAGGACCAGACCGACATCATCCTGCTCACCCACAAATCGATCGAGCGCGAGGTCGACAACGCAATCACCTGCATCGAGGCGCTGGCGACGGTGCGCGGCGAGGTCGTTCGCATCCGGCTCGAGGATCTGAGTTGAACTACTTCAGCACCCGCGGCGCCTGGCAGGACGACCCGCAGCCGTTTCGTGCGATCCTGCTCGAGGGCTTGGCACCCGACGGTGGACTCGCTGTTCCGCAGCAGTATCCTCGATTCACCGCCGCCGAGCTCGCCGCGTTGCGCGGTGCATCCTATCCCGATCTCGCGGTCGCGGTGCTGTCGCGCTACATCACCGACATTCCGGTCGCCGACCTGCGGCGCATCGTCGCAGCCACGTACTCGGCCGCGACCTTCGGCAGCGCCGAGATCACGCCGCTGTCGACGCTCGAGCCGGGTGTGCACCTGCTGCACCTGTCCA
>DASYXO010000365.1:0-4484 GCA_035934825.1 Casimicrobiaceae bacterium | reverse complement strand
ATCCAAACAGGTCGCGGGTCATGTGCCGTGGGTCGTTGCGGCGGCGGCATCGCCCGCCCCGAGCATTACTCGCCGACGACGTCGGCGCCGGCGGGCGGCGTGAAATGGAACATCGACGCCGCCAGCGACGGATTGCGTTTCACCGCACTGAAGTTGAGCGTCGTCGTCTGACCGAACGCATCGACCAGCACCATTCGCAGCGGCAGGTCGCCGGCGAAGCCCAACCGGATCGACTTAAACTGCGAGTCCGGCGCCTTCGGGATCGCATCGACGAGTTCGAGTCCGCCGTCCTCCCCGGCAGCGACGAGCGTGAAGTTCTGCTCCAGCGCGTTGTCGCCCGCGAGCAGCGCCGCGGGAGTCTCGCCCAGCGCGGCGTCGAGCTTGCGCACGATCACCTGATCGAGATCGTGGTCGTAGATCCAGATCCTCTCGCCGTCGCCGACGATCAGCTGCTCGAAAGGCGTGTCGTAGGTCCAGCGGAAGCGACCCGGGCGCTGGAATGCGAATGTTCCCGAGCTGGTCTGGGTGATGCGGCCGTCGCGGCGGACGACGGTCTGCGTGAAATCGCCCTGCGCGCTTTTCGTCCCGCGCAGGAATGCGTGCAGCTGGTCGAGCCCCGACGCCCGCGCCGCCGGCGCGGCGAGCGCGAGCACGATCGCCGTCGCGGTCGCGGTCGCGGCGCACAGGAGGCGCCTCATGCAACCCGCCACGCCGGCGGCGCGGGCGTGAAGCGCATCATGCGTCGCCCTTGCCTGCGGGAACCAGCACTTCGCGATTGCCGTTGGATTGCATCGGCGACACCATCCCCGCCCGCTCCATCTGCTCGATCAGGCGAGCAGCGCGGTTGTAGCCGATGCGCAGGTGCCGCTGGACCAGCGATATCGACGGTCGACGCGTCTTGAGCACCACGGCAACCGCCTGGTCGTACATCGGGTCCGACTCTACGTCGCCACCTTCCAGCGCGGCGGCTTCACCCTCATCGTCGCCGGCGCCCCCTTCGAGGATGCCATCGATGTATTGCGGCTCGCCCTGGGCTTTCAGGTGCTCGACGACCCGATGCACCTCGGCATCGGAAACGAACGCCCCGTGCACGCGCAACGGGTAGCCGGTGCCGGGGGGCATGTACAGCATGTCGCCCTGCCCCAGCAGGGTCTCGGCGCCCATCTGGTCGAGAATCGTCCGCGAATCGACCTTGCTCGCGACCTGGAACGCGATTCGCGACGGAATATTGGCCTTGATGAGGCCGGTGATGACGTCCACCGACGGGCGCTGCGTCGCGAGGATCAGGTGGATGCCCGCGGCACGCGCCTTCTGTGCGATGCGCGCGATCAGTTCCTCGATCTTCTTCCCGGTGACCATCATCAGGTCCGCGAGCTCGTCGACGACGACGACGATCAACGGCATCTCCTCGAGCGGCTCGGGCGCCTCCGGCGCCAGCGAGAACGGATTCGTCAGCGGCTCGCCCGATTTCCTCGCCTCCCCAACCTTCTGGTTGTAACCGGCGAGGTTGCGCACGCCCAGCTGCGACATCAGCTTGTAGCGCCGTTCCATCTCGCCGACGCACCAGTTGAGCGCGTTGGGCGCGAGCCGCATGTCGGTGACGACCGGTGCAAGCAGGTGCGGAATCCCGTCGTAGACCGAGAGCTCCAGCATCTTGGGGTCGACGAAGATCATCCGCACCTCGCGCGGCTCGGCCTTGTAGAGCAGCGACAGTATCATCGCGTTGACGGCGACTGACTTGCCCGACCCGGTGGTTCCCGCCACCAGCAGGTGCGGCATGCGCGCGAGGTCGGTGACGACCGGCTTGCCCGCGATGTCCTTGCCCAGCGCGAGGGTCAGCATGCCCGGGGCGTCGTTGTAGGTCGTCGACGCGAGGATCTCGACCAGCTTGACCACGTGCCGCCGCGCGTTGGGCAGCTCGAGCGCCATGCAAGACTTGCCGGGAATGGTCTCGACGACGCGGATCGACACCACTGACAGCGCGCGCGCCAGGTCCTTCATCAGGTTGACGATCTGCGCGCCCTTGACGCCGACGGCGGGCTCGATCTCGTAGCGGGTGATTACCGGGCCCGGGTAGGCGGCCAGCACCTTGACCGACACGCCGAAGTCGGCGAGCTTGCGCTCGATCAGGCGCGAGGTGAACTCCAGTGTCTCGGCACTCACCGCCTCCGTCGCCGGCGGCGCATCCTCGAGCAGGGACAGCGGCGGCAGCGGCGAGTCCGGCATGTCGGTGAACAGCGGACGCTGCTTCTCGCGCGTCGCGCGATCGGACTTCTGGACCGACACGACCTGCGGGACGACGAGGACCGGCTCGCGCAGCGCCGTGTCTTCGCGCAGATGCTCGACCGTCGATTCGCGTTCTGCCGCTCGCTCGACGCCGATGCGCCGATCCAGCGCGGCTTCGCGCCGCCTGCGCACGCTTGCGATTGCGTTCTCTACAGCGGCGCCGATGTGCTCCATCACTTTCAGCCATGACACGCCGAACAGCAGCGACGTCCCGACGGCGAACAGCGCGAGCAGCAGCAGCGTCGCGCCGTTGAATCCGATGCCTCGCGCGAGCGCATGTCCGACCATGTCGCCCAGTGCGCCGCCGGGAGCGAGCGGCAGTGCCGCGGGCAGGCGCCAGAGCCGGATCGACTCCAGGGACGCGCTCGACAGCAGGACCAGCGCAAAGCCCAGGCCGCCCAGCGCCAGCGGATGCTCGCTCCGGTGCTCGGGTGAGACGACGCGGCGATAGCCCAGCACGATCAGCACGATGCCGCCGATCACCCACCACCATGCCGAGAATCCGAACAGGTAGAGCAGCAGATCGGACAGCCACGCACCGACGACGCCGCCGCGGTTGGCGATCGGCGTGCCGTTGCCCGAATAGGACCAGCCGGCATCGGTCTTCGTGTAGGTCGCGAGGATCAGCGCGAGGTAGAGAAACGCGGCGACGACCAGCAACCACCACGACTCGCGGATCAGGCGCGCGATGCGCGGCGGCACGTCGGCCCCCGGATCCTTTGATCGTCGCTTCTGGTTTGTGTTTCTCTTGAAAAACATGGATTTGCCGCTACGACTTCATAAACGGCATTATAGCCATTCTGCGAGCGGCGTGGGGAGCGTAGTCCCGGAGCGTGGACGGCGCTTGCGGCGGGGAGCCGCACCCCCATTTCCGTTTAAACTGCCCTGCTTTGCATCGACGAGAATGCCATGCCGACCAAGCACGCCCGCCTGCTGATCCTCGGTTCCGGGCCCGCCGGATATACCGCGGCAGTATACGCCGCACGCGCGAATCTCCACCCGGTGCTGATCACCGGCCTCGCGCAGGGCGGCCAGCTGATGACTACGACCGAGGTCGACAATTGGCCGGCCGATGTCGACGGCGTCATGGGGCCCGACCTGATGGCGCGGTTCCAGAGGCACGCCGCGCGCTTCGACACCGTGATGATCTTCGACCATATCCACCGCGTTGCCGTGGGCCAGCGACCGATCCGGCTGTGGGGCGACAGCGGCGAATACACCTGCGACGCGCTGGTCATCGCCACGGGCGCCTCTGCGCGCTACCTCGGAATTCCATCCGAGCAGGCCCACATGGGCAAGGGCGTGTCCGCCTGCGCAACCTGCGACGGATTCTTCTACAAGAACCAGGACGTCGTGGTCGTCGGCGGGGGCAATACGGCCGTCGAAGAGGCCCTCTACCTGTCCAACATCGCGCGCAAGGTCACCGTCGTCCACCGGCGCGACCGCTTCCGCGCGGAGGCGATCCTGGTCGATCGGCTGCTCGCGAAATCCGGCGCGAGCGGCAATGTACACGTGCTCTGGAACCACGTCGTCGACGAGGTCCTCGGGGACGCCTCCGGCGTGACCGGCGTGCGCGTCGCCGACGTCGAATCCGGCGCCAAGCGAGACCTTCCCGCGCACGGGTTCTTCGTCGCAATCGGGCATACGCCCAACACCCAGCTCTTCGAGGGTCAGCTGGACATGGCCGGTGGCTACATTCGAGTGCACGGCGGCAGCGACGGCAATGCGACGGCCACCAGCGTGCCTGGCGTGTTCGCCGCCGGCGACGTCGCGGACCACGTTTACCGCCAGGCGGTCACGTCGGCCGGGACCGGCTGCATGGCCGCGCTCGACGCCGAGGCGTACCTGGAATCGTTGGCTCCCGCGACGACGCCTGCTGTTGCTCGCGTGCCGTGATGGCCAAGCTGGCCGAGCTCAAGTCACTGATCCAGGCGGCTCGCGCCCGGGATGGCGATGACCCGGCGCGCAAGGGCGCGCCGGCCCGGCCCGCGGCACCCAGGCGGCGCGTGGCTGCCGCCAAGCATGCTGATCGCGACATCGATATCGCCGACGCGTTTGCGGATGTGACGCCGCTGCGGGCGAGCAACTCGATCGCTCGCTCGGGCGAGCGCCCTGCGCCGATTCCCCGCCAGCGGATCGAGGACGAGCGCGACGCGTTGGAGCTCTCGAAATACGGCGCGGAGCCGTCGCCCCAATCC
>DASYXO010000362.1:0-4138 GCA_035934825.1 Casimicrobiaceae bacterium | reverse complement strand
CGAGCTTGCGGTCGATCCAGGTCTCGCCCGGCGGCGGGATCCCGCGGGCGACGCGTCCCGCGGGATTGCCGGGCTCGGCCAGCGTCACCGAGCCGCGCAGCGGATACCCGGCCGATACAGCCTTGACATCGGTCAGGACGGCATTGCCGTCGACGCCAACGGCGCGACCCGCACCACCCGCACCACCGGCGACACCCGCGGCAGCGGTACCCGTTGCGGCGCCACCGGCATCGATACCGCCGGCACGCTGCACCATGCTGTTGAACCGGATCGCGGCGGAGGTCTCGAGTCCGAGCGACCTTGCCTTCTCGGCGAAGCCCGCGGGCAGCGGACGATCGCCCGACACCATGAGGTCGGCGCCGAGCAATCGATTCGCCTGCTCGGCGAGCCCGCCCCTGACGCGATCGCCGAAGAATCCGACGGTGCCGACGCTGGCGACGGCCAGCACCATCGCCGCGATCAATACGCGCAATTCGCCGGCGCGCCAGTCGCGCAGCAGCATTCGCAGCGCAAGCCGCAGCGTCGCCATGGCCTGCCAGTTATTTTGCGGCGACGCGGGCATCTGCGGTCGCGGTGGCAGCGAGCGGCGGACGCGACGGCGCCGCAGGCGCCCGCAGATCGGCGACGAGTCGGCCCGATGCCAGCGACAGCCGCCGCTCGCAGCGCGAGGCAAGCGCGGCATCGTGCGTCACCAGCAGCAGCGTCGTGCCATTCTCGCGATTCAGGCGGAACATCAGGTCCGCCACCTCGGCACCGGTGGCAGCGTCGAGGTTGCCCGTGGGCTCGTCGGCCATCAGGAGCTTGGGCTCGCCCGCGAATGCGCGCGCGATCGCGACGCGCTGCTGCTCGCCGCCGGAGAGCTGCCGCGGATAGTGGCTGATCCGTCGCGCCAGGCCGACGCGCGCGAGCCAATCGCTTGCGCGGCCGGCGGCCGCAGAAGCCCCCGCCAGTTCCAGCGGCAGCATGACGTTCTCGTGCGCGGTCAACGCAGGCAGTAGCTGGAACGACTGGAACACGAATCCGAGCAGGCGTGCGCGCAGCGCGGCGCAGGCGTCCTCGTCGAGCGAGGACAACGCGACACCGTCGATCGCGACGTCCCCCGCGGTCGGCCGATCGAGCCCCGCGAGCAACCCCAAAAGCGTGGTCTTGCCGGACCCGCTCGCGCCGACAATTGCGACCGTCGCACCGGCATCGACGTCGAAAGCGACGGAATCGAGGATCGTCAGCGGCGCCTCGCCGCTTTGCACGATCTTGGTGAGCGCCGTGGCGCGGATCAGGGGAGTCGGCATGAATGGCCCGGGATGGGTCCCTGTTAAGTGTAGGCGCAATGGCGGGATTCAACAGCCGTGCCCGGCCTGCCGAGCATCGCCGCGGCGCCAGCTCGGCCCGCCCGGCGCCGCGGGCCGCCTGCACCTGCCTGTCGCGGGCGATTCCCTGCCCCTCCCCCGCTACAATGTCGCGCAGACGATGACGACTTGCGCATGAGCCCCCGCTTCCCACGCATCTTTCGCTGGCTCACCCTGGCAGCGTTCGCACTCGCCGGCACGACACTCGCGCCGGCCACGGTGACCGCGGCCCCCGCCGCCCCGACGTTGCTGGTGCTGGGCGACTCGATCTCGGCGGGCCTCGGACTCGCGTCGAACGAGGGCTGGGTGGCGCTGCTCGCGAGGAAGCTCGCGCAGGACGGCTATCCGCAGCGCGTGATCAACGCGTCGATCTCCGGCGACACGACCGCGGGGGGGCGCGCGCGACTGCCCGCGCTGCTGCGCGAGCACCACCCTTTCGTCGTCATCATCGAGCTCGGCGGCAACGATGCATTGCGCGGCGGCGATCTTCGCGCCACGCGCGCCAACCTCGAGGCGATCGTCGAGGCGGTGCAGGCAGCTCATGCCAGGCCGCTGATCCTCGGCATGCAGGTGCCCCCCAACTACGGACCGGCTTACGCGAGCGCGTTCGAGCAGGTCTACGCCGACGTCGCCAAAGCCCGCAAGGTGCCTCTGGTGCCGTGGCTCTTCAAGGGCTTCGGCGAGGACCTCGCGCAGTTCCAGCCCGACCGCATCCATCCGATCGCGGCCGCGCAGCCGAAGATCCTCGCCAACGTGTGGCCGGCGCTGCGCCCGCTGCTGAAGGGACGATGAACTCGCCGCTGCCCCCGGGTCCACCGCTGCGACCGTTGGCCAGGGCCCCGGTCGAGCAATGGGCATCGTTCGCGGAGCGCATCGACGTGCGCTCGCCGTCCGAGTTCGCCGCCGACCATGTCCCGGGCGCGGTCAATCTCCCGGTGCTCGATGACGCCGAGCGCGCTCGCGTGGGAACGATCTACGTGCAGGTCTCCGCGTTCGATGCCCGCAAGGTCGGCGCTGCGCTGGTCGCGCGCAACATCGCCGACATCGTAAGCACGCACGCGGCCGACAAGCCGCGTGAATGGAGCCCGCTGATCTACTGCTGGCGCGGTGGCCAGCGCAGCCGCGCGCTCGTGCAGGTGTTCGCCGAGATCGGGTTCCGCGCGATTCAGCTCGAAGGCGGCTATCGCGGATGGCGGCGTCACGTCACGCTGATGCTCGCCCACCTTCCGCAGCGCTTTGCCTTCGAAGTCGTGTGCGGCTTCACGGGATCGGGCAAGTCCCGATTGCTCACGGCCCTTGCACAAGCCGGCGCGCAGGTGCTCGATCTCGAGCAGCTCGCGAAGCACCGCGGGTCCCTGCTGGGCGAGCTTCCCGGCGACCCGCAGCCGACGCAGAAAGCCTTCGAGAGCGGCATCTACGCCGAGCTCGCCAGGTTCGATCCGGCACGTCCCGTGTTCGTCGAATCGGAGAGCAAGCGCATCGGCCGGCTGCAACTGCCCGACGCGCTGATCGAGGCGATGCGCGCCTCGCCCTGCCTGCGGCTCGAAGCGGCACCGGCGCTGCGCGTCGCGATGCTGGAAAGCGACTATGCGCACCTGGCCGGCGACGGGGCAGCGCTGCAGGCGCAGCTTGCGCCGCTGGAGAAGCTGCACGGCAGGCGCGCGATCGCGCGCTGGGCGCAATGGGCGACCGAGGGCGCGACGGCGCAGCTCGCGAGCGAGCTCCTCGAGCTGCATTACGACCCCTCCTACGAGCGCGCGATCGAGCGCAACTTCCCGCGCCATCGCGACGCCCGGGTGCTGCGGGTGGAAGGCACGGGCAACCAGGCGTTCGAGGCACTTGCCGCAACGCTGATCGACGCGCAAAGGGAGCGATGATCCGCGCCGTTGCGGCGCCCCCGTCCCTGCCGAGCCGGCGCGCGCCGGCGCCCCTCCGATACGTCCCGATCCCGACTACGATGCATGCCGACTTCCGCATCCTGAACGTGTTCGCCGAAACGCCGCTCGCCGGCAATCCGCTGGTGGTGGTCGAGGATGCGCGAGGCATCGACGATGCGACCATGCAGGCGCTCGCGCTGCAGTTCAACCTGTCGGAAACGACGTTCATCCTGCCGTCGGAGCGGGCCAGCGCACGGGTGCGGATATTCACGCCCGCGTTCGAGATGCCTTTTGCCGGCCATCCAACGCTCGGCACCGCGCATGTGGTGCGCGCGCTGCGCGCGGCCGGCGACCGGGTCACCCTCGAGATGCGCGCCGGGGTCATCCCGGTCGTTGCCCACGGCGACGTGTGGACGCTCCAGGCGAATGCGCCGACGCACCGCCCGCCGGACGCGACGCGCGAGCAGTTGGCGGCGATGCTCGGACTCGCGGTCGGCGACGTGGCCGCGGGCGCCGTACCGCTGTGGGTCGACACCGGCAGCGAGCAGCTGCTGATCCCCCTCGCATCAATCGACGCGGTCGGTCGCTCCCGACCGTCGGCTGCGGCGCTGGCCGAGCACGGCAGCAACGCGACTCGCGCGATGGCGTACGTCTTCGCGCAAGAAGGCTCGCGCGTGATCGCGCGCTTCTTCTTTCCGAAGCACGGCGCGGTCGTCGAAGACCCCGGCACCGGCTCGGCCGCCGCGAACCTCGGCGGATGGCTGCTCGCGACCGGCGCGCCTTTGCCGCAACGCCTCTCGATCGAACAGGGCGATGCAGCGGGACGGCCGTGCCGGCTCGGGCTCGCGGTGGCCGCCGACCGCTCGATCCGGGTGTCCGGGCGAGTGATCGAGATCGGACGCGGCCGGTTGACGC
>DASYXO010000328.1:0-10815 GCA_035934825.1 Casimicrobiaceae bacterium | reverse complement strand
TTCTGCCAGGCGATCTAATACAGCTCTGACCCCATTTTCCCAGCTCTGACCCCATTTTCTGGCAGCTCCGACCCCATTTTTGGGGTATTTGTAGCTGCGGAGCAGCCGGTCGGCGTCGCGCTGCGCGTCCTTCAGCGCCTGCGCGGGCGTCTTCGCACCGGTGAGCGCCGCCTGCAGCGCATCGTTCAGCACCTTGGTCACGCGCTGGTTGTCGTGCGTCGACAGCTCGGCCTTGGCGTAGGGCAATTGGTCGCGTGCGACCGCGGCGGCCGGGAAGCCCGCGACGTATTTCTTCATCTCGGGCGTGTCCCAGGCATCGGCCCGCACCGCGACGTAGCCGGTGTCGATGCCCCATTGCGCTGCGCGCTCCGGCTCGGTCACCCACTTGATGAACTTGAAGGCGGCTTCACGCTGGGCGGGCGTCGACTTCTTGAAGATGTAGAAATTGCCTCCGCCGGTCGGGCTGCCGCGCTGCTTCATCGCCGGCAGCATCGCGACGCCGAAATCGAACTTGGCGTTGGTGCGGACGTTGGTGAGGTTGCCGGTCGTCGTCCACATCATCGCAACCTTGCGCTCGAAGAAATCCTTCGGCGTCGTTCCCCAGTCGACGATGCCGGGCGGATGGACCTTGTACTTGTCGACCAGATCGACCCAGTACTGTAGCGCGCCGACGACCTCGGGCTTGTCGTAGTAGACCTCGGTGCCCGCAGCGTTCATCAGGTTCGCGCCGTTCTCGATCGCGAGGCCCTGGAACAGCCAGTACGGGAAGCCGGAGGACGGAATCTCGACCCCCCATTGCGTGACCTTGCCCGACGCGTCGCGCTTGGTGAGCTTCTCGGCGTCCGCAGTCATCTCGGCCCAGGTCGCCGGCGGACGGTTCGGATCGAGCCCCGCCGCCTTGAACGCCTCCTTGTTGTAGTAGAGGACGACGGTCGATCGCTGGAACGGAATGCCCCAGGTCTTGCCGCCGGTCTGGCTGTTCTCCATGAACGCCGGATAGAAGCTCCTGAGCCACGCCTTGTCGTCGGCGGTCTTCACGAAGTCGTCGAAAGGAACGATCGCGCCCTCGTCGATCAGCGTGTACATGTCGGTCGACAGCAGGATCGACGTGACCGGCGGATCGCCGCTCTTGGCGGCGGTCAGCGCCTTGGCGATCGATTCCTGGTAGCTGCCGGAATAGATCGGCTTGAGCTGGATGCCCGGATTCTCCTTTTCGAAGGCGGCCACGTAGCCGTCGATGATCTTGGGAATCGGGCCGCCGACGGCGATCGGATAGTAGAACTGGACTTCGACCGGCCCCTGCGCAAGCGCGGCGCCGGCGAAGATTGCGGCCGCGAATCCCAGCGCGCGGGCCAGCAAGCGGAACAGCGATCTCATGGCTTCCTCCTCGACTGTGGCGGTGAATCGGTGGATCGATGGTTGCGGTCGGCCGGCATCAGGCAAGGAGCGTCGCGCCGTGCCGGCGGGCGGGCGCACTCCGGCGCAATCCTTCGGGATCGAAATAGTGCTGTGCCCCCGTGGACCAGCGGATCCAGGTCGCGTCGCCGCGCGCGAGCGCAACGCTGCCGGGCGTCTTGACCGCGAGAGTCTGCGCGCCGATCCGGCAGGCGACGAGCGAGTCGCCTCCCAGATATTCGACGCTCTCGACCACCGCGCGCGCGCCGTCTCCCATTGCGAGTTGCATGTGCTCCGGGCGCACGCCCAGCATGCCCGCCGCGCAGCTTCCGTCCATGAGCACCGGCCCATCGGTCCCGGCGATGACGGCGCCGCCCGGCGCGCTCTCGAGCCGCAGCAGGTTCATCGGTGGCGTGCCGATGAAGCGCGCGACGAACGTGTTGACGGGGCTCTCGTAGAGGTCGACCGGCGCGCCGTCCTGCTCGATTCGGCCCGAGCGCATCAGCACGACCCGGTCGGCCATCGACATCGCCTCGAGCTGATCGTGCGTCACGTAGACCATCGTGATCCCGAGCTTGCGCTGCAATGCGCGGATCTCGAGCCGCATCTCGGCGCGAAGCTGCGCATCGAGATTCGACAGCGGCTCGTCCATCAGGCACACCGGGGCCTGCGCGATGATCGCGCGCCCGAGGGCCACCCGTTGCTGCTGGCCGCCGGAGAGTTGCGAGGGCTTGCGTTGCAGGTAAGGCTTCAATCCGAGCAGGTCCGCGACGCGGGCCAGCCGGCTCGCACATTCGCCCTTGCCGGTCCTGCGCACACGCAGGCCGAACAGGATGTTCTCGGCGACCGTCAGGTGCGGAAACAGCGCGTAGCTCTGGAACACCATCGAGATCGAGCGCGCCGCAGGCGGCAGTCGCGTGACGTCGCGGCCGTCGATGCTGATGCGCCCGTCGTCGGCGGCCTCGAGGCCCGCGATCAGGCGCAGCGTCGTCGACTTGCCGCAGCCCGAAGGCCCGAGCAGCACGTTGAGCGTTGCGGCTTCGAACGCGAACGAAACGTCGTCGACGGCACGCACGGCGCCTTCGGCGGTCGACCAGGATTTGCTGACGCGGTCAGCGGCAATCGCCGACATCACGCGTCAGCCGAACAGCGCCGTGAGCGCGGCGCCGGGGTCGGGCGAGCGCATGAACGCCTCGCCCACCAGGAACGCGCCGACGCCGTGGCGGCGCATCTGCGCGACATCGCGCTGCGCGAGGATGCCGCTCTCGGTGACCACGATGCGGTCGGCCGGGATCCGCGGCAGCAGCTCGATGGTCGTGTGCAGCGACACGCCGAAGCTGCGCAGGTTGCGGTTGTTGACGCCGATCAGCGGCGTGGCGAGCTTCAGCGCGCGGTCGAGCTCGGCTGCGTCGTGGACCTCGACCAGCACGTCCAGCGCATAGTCGCGCGCGCAAGCCTCGAGCGCAGCGAGACGCGCGTCGTCGAGCGCCGCGACGATCAGCAGGATCGCGTCGGCGCCCAGCGCCCGCGATTCGGCGACCTGGTACTCGTCGATGATGAATTCCTTGCGCAGCGCCGGCAGCGAGCAGGCGGCGCGGGCCTGCACCAGGTACTCGGGCGCACCCTGGAAGAACGGCCGGTCGGTCAGCACCGACAGGCAGGCGGCGCCGGCGCGCTCGTAGGAGGCCGCGATCGCGGCCGGATCGAAGTCCTCGCGCAGCACGCCCTTGCTGGGGCTCGCACGCTTGATCTCGGCGATGACCGCCGGGCGCCCCGCCGCGACGCGCGAGCGGATCGCCGCGGCGAAGCCGCGCGGCGCCGCGGCGGCACGCGCCTGCGCATCGACGTTCGCGAACGGGCGATCGACCTGCGCCGAGATCACCTCCTCGGCCTTGGTCGTGATGATCCTGGCGAGGATGTCGTTGCCGTTCATGTCTGTCGTGGGATCGGTCCGGCGGCGGTCGGCCGACCGGCGTCACGCGGCGAAGGACCGGGTCGCCGCGACGAAGTCGTCAAGCGCCCGCATCGCGGCACCGCTCGCGATCGCGGCGCGCGCGCGCACGATGCCGTCCGCGATCGAATCGGCGATGCCCGCGGCGTAGAGCGCGGTGCCGGCGTTCAGCACGACGATCTCGCGCGGCGTGCCATCGACGCCGGAAAGCGCCTCCAGCACCATCTCCTTCGATTCCCGGGCGTCGGCGACCTTGAGGCCGCGGTTCGATTTCATGTGCATCCCGAAGTCCTCGGGATGGATCTCGTATTCGCGGATCTCGCCGTCGCGCAGCTCCCCGACCATCGTCGCCGCGCCGAGTGAAACCTCGTCCATGCCGTCCTTGCCCCAGACGACGATCGCGCGCTTGCTGCCCAGACGCTGCAGCACGCGGACGTGGATGCCGACCAGGTCGGGATGGAATACCCCGATCAGGTGGTTTGCCGCCCCCGCCGGATTGGTGAGCGGCCCCAGGATGTTGAAGATCGTGCGCACGCCGAGCTCCTTGCGCACGGGCGCCGCATGCTTCATCGCGCCGTGATGCGTCGGGGCGAACATGAAGCCTACGCCAGTCCGCTCGATGCAGGCCGCGACCTGCGCCGGCGTCAGCATGATGTTCACGCCCAGCGCCTCCAGCGCATCGGCGCTGCCGGATTTCGACGATACCGAGCGGTTGCCGTGCTTGGCCACGCGCGCGCCCGCCGCCGCCGCGACGAACATCGACGCGGTCGAGATGTTGAAGGTGTGCGATGCGTCGCCACCGGTGCCGACGATGTCGAGCAGGCGCCCGGGGTCAGCGACCTCGACGTTGCTCGCGAACTCGCGCATCACCTGCGCGGCAGCGGTGATCTCGCCGATGGTCTCCTTCTTGACGCGCAACCCGATCGTCAGCGCAGCGATCATCACCGGCGAGGCCTCGCCGCGCATGATCCGCCGCATGATCGACAGCATCTCGTCGTGGAAGATCTCGCGGTGCTCGATCGTGCGCTGCAGCGCGTCCTGGAGCGTGATGGACATGGGTCGGTTCGGGTGAGCGGGGGGATCGCGGGGAGCCTGCGTCCGCGGGCCTGTCGGGCGGGAGTTTAAACCGCCGCGGCCAGGAAGTTGGCGAGCAGCTTCTTCCCGTGCTCGGTGAGGATCGCCTCGGGATGGAACTGGACGCCCTCGATGGCGAACTCGCGGTGGCGCACGCCCATGATCTCGCCGTCTTCCGACGTCGCCGTGACGTCGAGCACCGGCGGAAGGCTCGAGCGCTCGATGGCGAGCGAGTGGTAGCGGGTCGCCGTGAAGGGCGATGGCAGGCTCCTGAACACGCCGCGACCGTCGTGGACGATCGACGAAAGCTTGCCGTGCATCACGCGCTGGGCACGGATGATCCTCCCGCCGAACGCCTGGCCGATCGCCTGGTGCCCCAGGCACACGCCGAGCAGCGGGATCTTCCCCGCGAAGCGCCTTACCAGCGGCACCGAGATGCCCGCCTCGGTGGGCGTGCAGGGACCGGGCGAGATGACGATCCGCTCGGGCTGCAGCGCCTCGATCTCGTCCAGCGTGATCGCGTCGTTGCGCACCACCTTGACACCCGCACCCAGCTCGCCCAGGTACTGGACGAGGTTCCAGGTGAAGCTGTCGTAATTGTCGAGCATCAGCAGCATGTTGGCACCTGCTCCACCGATTCCGCCGGGTCTCCGTCTACGATGGATGGACCCGCTGTTTGCCGAGGCTTCCCGCGCGGCCGCTCGGGCCGCGCTGGTTGCGGACGGGATCGGGCGAGGGTTGGGTGGGCTAGCGCCACCACCGGTCGGTCGACCGGACGGGATGACGGGCACTACGTCGATTGCGCATGGTCGCCAATCTTATCAGTGGAAGGGCCCTCGCTGCGCGCGTCCCTGAACATCAGGGCCCGCCGCAGCCGCGCCCGGTCACGGCAGGAGCTCCGGTCCCGCAACCAGCCGCAGCCCGATGTCGAGCGCCACGACGACGTCCGCCACCAGAGTGATGCTCCCCCGGCGCCGGTTGTGCCCGGTGTCGCTGTACTCGAACTCGTAGACGCGCTGCAGCACGATCCGCCCTTCGCCGTTCCGCACCGGCTTCAGTGACCGCAGCGCCACGGTGTCGTCGAGAAAATACATGCCCCGGGAATCGCAGGCGGAGCGCATCGCGGCGTTGGCCGCCTCGCGTATTTTCAGGCTGTCCCAGAAGAACCAGCCGACGCCGGCGAGCAGGCACAGCCCGAGGATCCCCGGAATCGTCAAGGCTCGGCGTCGAGCCCGAGCTGGACCATCTCCGCAGCGCGCAGCACCGCGCGCGCCTTGTTCAGCGTCTCCTGCCACTCGGTCTCGGGCACCGAGTCGTGGACGATCCCGCCGCCGGCCTGCACGTAGAGCATGCCGTCGCGGACCACTGCGGTGCGGATCGCGATCGCGAGGTCCATGTCGTCCTGGAAACTGATGTAGCCGACGGCGCCGGCGTAGACACCGCGCGGCGTCGGCTCGAGCTCGTCGATGATCTCCATCGCGCGGACCTTCGGCGCCCCGCTGACCGTCCCGGCGGGGAAGCTCGCCGCGAGCACGTCGAAGCTCGTCGTCTCCGGCGGCAGGTCGCCCTCGACGTTCGACACCATGTGCATGACGTGCGAATAGCGCTCGATCGCGAGCCGCTCGGTGACGCGCACGCTGCCGGTCGTCGCGACGTGGCCGACGTCGTTGCGCCCGAGGTCGAGCAGCATCACGTGCTCGGCGATCTCCTTGGGATCGGCGGCGAGCTCGCGCGCGAGCTCCTCGTCGGCCTCGCGGGTCGCGCCGCGCGCGCGCGTGCCGGCGATCGGGCGCAGCGTGACTGTCCTGCCCTCCTTGCGGACGAGGATTTCAGGCGACGCGCCGACGACGTGGAAATCGCCGAGGTCGTAATAGAACATGTACGGCGAAGGATTGAGCGAGCGTAGCGCACGGTAGAGCGACAGCGGCGAGGCGGCGAACGGCAGGTGCATCCGCTGCGACAGCACGACCTGCATGACATCGCCGGCGGCAATGTACTCCTTGGCGCGGCGCACTGCCGCCTGGAAACCGTCCGCGCCCAGCTCGCTTACGGCGGCCGTGACCGACGTGGCGGTCTGGTACGGAATCGGCGCCGGCGTGCGCAGCTTCCTGCGCAGCTGCTGCAGCCGGTCCTGCGCGGTCCAGTAGGCGTTAGGCTCGCCCGGGTCGGCGTAGACGATCAGGTAGATCTTGCCGGCGAGGTTGTCGATGACCGCGAGCTCGTCGGTCAGCAGCAGCAGCATCTCGGGCAAGTCGCCCAACGCGTCGGCAGGCGAGTTCCTGCGCGCGCCGAGCTTGCGCTCGATGTAGCGGATCGTGTCGTAGCCGAAATAGCCGGCGAGCCCGCCGCAGAAGCGCGGCAAACCGGGTTGGGGCGCCGCCCGAAAGCGGCCGAGGAACTGGCGCAGGAACGCGAGCGGATCGCCGTCGTGGCGCTCGACCACGCCGCCGCGGTCCTCGACCTCGATATGCCCGGATTTGACGCGGATGCGCAGCTTCGCCGGCAGGCCGATGAACGAATAGCGGCCGAAGCGCTCGCCGCCGACGACCGACTCGAGCAGAAACGTGTAGCGCTGGTGCGCGAGCTTCAGATAGAGCGACAGCGGCGTGTCGAGGTCCGCGAACGACTCGAGCGTCAGTGGAATGCGGTTGTAGCCTTGCGCCGCCAGCGCACGGAACTCGGTTTCGGTCATCATGCGGGAGGTCTTCCGGATCGCGGCACTCACTGCGCACCGCCGGCAGCCGCCAGCTGCGCGCGCATCGCGGCGATGGTCGCGCGGTAGTCGGGCGTGCCGAAGACAGCGCTGCCGGCGACGAAGGTATCGGCGCCCGCGGCGGCGATGGCGCCGATGTTGTCGACCTTCACGCCGCCGTCGACCTCGAGCAGGATCTCGCGGCCGCTGCGCTCCATCGCGGCGTCGACGAGCTTGCGCGCCGCCTTCAGCTTCTCGAGGGCGTGAGGGATGAAAGACTGGCCGCCGAATCCCGGGTTGACCGACATGATCAGCACCAGGTCGAGCTTGTCGATCACGTGCATCAGCCAGTCGAGCGGCGTCGCGGGATTGAACGCCAGGCCGGCCCTGCAGCCCTGCTCGTGGATCAGCCCGATCGTGCGGTCGACGTGCTCCGAAGCCTCGGGATGGAAGCTGATGATCGACGCGCCCGCTTTCGCGAAATCGGCAACGATGCGGTCGACCGGCTTCACCATCAGGTGCACGTCGATCGGGATTGTCGCGTGCGGCTTGATCGCCGCGCAGACCAGCGGTCCGACCGTGAGGTTCGGTACGTAATGGTTGTCCATCACGTCGAAGTGCAGAAAGTCGGCGCCGGCCGCGGTGACGGCGCGCAGCTCCTCCCCGAGGCGCGCGAAGTCTGCGGACAGCAACGACGGGGCGATGCGGAGATTTCGTTTCATCGAGGACTATAATCGCAGAAAAGCGCGCGTCGCGCGCATGGAACAGTACGATGGCGGAGAGCAAACGCTACCAGATATCGGTGCAGCCCAGGGTCACGTTCATCGAGGACCAGTCGGATCCCGCCAAGAACCATTTCGTATTCGCCTACACGATCACCGTCACCAACACCGGCAGCGTCACCGCCCGCCTGGTCAGCCGGCACTGGATCATCACCGACGGCGACAACCGCATCCAGGAGGTCAAGGGGCCCGGCGTCGTCGGCCAGCAGCCGGTGTTGAAGCCCGGGGAGAGCTTCGAATACACGAGCGGTGCGAGCATTCCGACCGCCGTCGGGACGATGCGGGGCAGCTACCAGATGATCGCCGAGGACGGCACCGCGTTCGACGCGCCGATCCCGCCGTTCACGCTGTCGATTCCGCGTACGCTGCATTGACCGTGCAGCGAAGGCGCATCGACCGCCCATCGACCGCCCATCGACCGACGCGCCCCCACCGTCAGGGATCGTCGCCGGGGGGCATCGGTTCGCCCGAGGCATCGGGCTGGCGATCGGCGCCGGTGGGCGGCTTGCGCGCCGGAAGCATCGTCCACCAGACGATTGCCAGCAGGACGAACAGTGCGATCAGCGATTCGAGATAGATCCATCCCATCGTCGACACCCCGGCCGCGGAATGCGCGCGCATCCCCGGCGTTGCACCTGCTTCGGACAGCAGTCGCAGCCGCGTTCGTCGCGCTGGCTGGCTGCCAGATCGTCCCGACCGCGCCGCCCGCGGTGCGGCCGCCGCCGCACGTCGTCTACATGGCAGCGACTTTCGACGCGCTGCCCGGGTGGCGCGACGACGACCCCGCGGCCGCCTGGCCCGCATTCCTCGCGAGCTGCAAGGCACTCGTCGCCCGGCCGGCGAACCCGCCCGCCTGGAATGCCGTCTGCGCCGCGGCGCCCGCGGTCGACGAACGCGATGGCGCCGCCGTTCGCCGCTTCGTCGAGACCCATTTTACGCCCTGGCGGGTGTCGACCAGCGACGGGCGCGAGACCGGGCTCGTCACCGGCTACTACGAGCCGCTGCTCGAAGGCTCCTACGCGCGAAGCGGCCAATACGCGACGCCGCTGTATGCGCCTCCCGACGACCTCCTGACCGTCGACCTGGCCGAGCTCTACCCCGAGCTCGCGGGCAAGCGGGTGCGCGGTCGCCTGGACGGCCGACGCGTCGTGCCTTACTGGACGCGCGCGGACATCGATGCCGGCCGCGCCCACCTCGCCGGCAAGGCACTGGTCTACGTCACCGATCCGGTCGACGCCTTCTTCCTCCAGGTGCAGGGCTCGGGCCGCGTCGAGCTCTCCGACGGCAGCGTCCTGCGCCTGGGCTACGCCGACCAGAACGGCCAGCCCTACCGCTCGATCGCGCGCGTGCTGGTCGACCGCGGCGAGATGACGCTGGACCGGGCGTCGATGCAGAGCATCCGCCGCTGGGGCGTCGAGCATCCCGACCAGCTCGAAGCGCTGCTCGGCGAGAATCCGAGCTACGTGTTCTTTCGCATCGTGCCCGCACCTGCGCCGGGATCGCTGGAAGCGCGGATCGACGGGCCGACCGGCAGTCTAGGCGTTCCGCTGCTCGCGCGACGCGCCATCGCCGTCGATCCGCAGGCGATTCCGCTGGGCGCCCCGGTCTGGCTCGCGACGACCCGGCCGCTTTCGGACGAGCCGCTGCAGCGCCTGGTGATGGCGCAGGACACCGGCGGTGCGATCCGGGGGCCGCTGCGCGCCGACTTTTTCTGGGGTTTCGGCGACGAGGCGGGCCGGGAGGCGGGAAGAATGCGGCAGCAGGGCCGGATGTGGCTGCTATGGCCCGCCGGCGCCACGCCGCCAGCGGCGAACTGAACGCTTCGCGGGTGTGCCCGCACGGCGGCGACGCCGCGGCTGCACCTGGGCAATCCAGGCGGCGCGCTCACCGGACGGCGCGCTCAGCCGCCCGCGGCGAGCGCCAGGTCGGCCTGGCGATCGGCGTGATAGGACGAGCGCACCATCGCGCCGACTGCCGCATGGCGGAATCCCATCGCGTATGCCTCGCGCTCGACGCGCGCGAACGTGTCTGGATGCACGTAGCGCAGCACCGGCAGGTGGCTGATCGACGGCTGAAGGTACTGGCCGATGGTCAGCATGTCGATGCCGTGCGAGCGCATGTCGCGCATCGTCGCCAGGATCTCGTCGTCGGCCTCGCCGAGGCCCACCATCAGCCCCGACTTGGTCGGAACCCCGGGAAAGCGGCGCTTGAAGCCGGCGAGCAGCGCCAGCGAGTGGGCGTAATCGGCGCCCGGGCGCACCTGGCGATAGAGCCTCGGGACCGTCTCGAGGTTGTGGTTCATCACGTCGGGCGGCGCGGCGCAGAGGATGTCCAGCGCGCGGTCGAGCCTGCCGCGGAAATCGGGCACCAGCACCTCGATCCGGGTCGACGGCGAATGCTCGCGCAGCGCGCGTATGCAGTCGACGAAATGCCGCGCGCCGCCGTCGCGCAAGTCGTCGCGATCGACGCTGGTGACCACCGCGTAGCGCAGCCGGAGCGCCGCGATCGTCTTTGCCAGGTTCACCGGCTCGTCGGCGTCCAGCGGCAGCGGGCGACCGTGACCGACGTCGCAGAATGGGCAACGGCGCGTGCAGATGTCGCCCATGATCATGAATGTCGCCGTGCCCTTGCCGAAGCACTCGCCGATGTTCGGACAGGACGCTTCCTCGCACACCGTGTGCAGCCGGTGCTCGCGAAGGATCTGCTTGATCTCGTGGAAGCGCGGCGACGACGGCGCGCGCACGCGGATCCATTCGGGCTTGCGCAGGATCTCGGCCGGTGCGATCTTGATCGGGATCCTCTCGGTCTTGGATCCGCCCTTGTGCTTGATTCCCGCGGTGTTGGCGGGCGGCACGATGCTTCCCGACCTGTTGCCCAACCGGTCGCTCATCGCCCGCCCCCCGGCGCCAGCCGCTCGGCAA
>DASYXO010000288.1:0-6821 GCA_035934825.1 Casimicrobiaceae bacterium | reverse complement strand
CGATCGGCCCGTATTCCTGGGCGATCGACGAGTTTGCGCTGCTTCGCTCGGAGGTCGGTCGCGCAGGCGCCCGCTATCGCACGCTTGCGAAGTGGCCGCTCACTACATTGTCCGAACGCGCAGGGCCCTAGACCTGCCGCTAGACCTGTCCTTTGGCCACCGGCCGCCGGGGGTCCGAGCTCCACTCGCTCCACGAGCCTGGGTACAGCCGCGTCAGCGGGTAGCCCGCGGCCGTCATCGCCAGTACGTTATGGCAGGCGCTGACGCCAGAGCCGCAGTAGTGGACGAGGTCACCGGCGGAGCGGCCATGCAGCATGCCCTCGAAATCGGCGCGCAATTCCTGCGGGCTGCGGAACGTTCCGTCGGCGGCGAGATTGCGCGTGTAAGGACGGTTGAGTGCGCCGGGGATGTGGCCGGCAACGCGGTCGATCGGCTCGACGTCGCCGCGATAGCGCTCGGCAGCACGCGCGTCGAGCAATACCAGCGAGCGGCGCGAGAGGCTCGCGGCGACGCCGCTGGCGCTGATCGTCGGCAGGACGTTGCGCGGCGCGAACGTTGCCGCTTGCGGGCGACCGGGCTCGGTCGAGACCGGATGGCCGTCGCGCACCCACTTGGCGAACCCGCCGTCGAGGACCGCCACGGCGTCGTGGCCCAGCCAGCGCATCATCCACCACAGTCTCGACGCATACGCACCCTGGTCCTGGTCGTAGGCGACGACCTGCTTGGTCGCGTCGATGCCGAGGCGACCGAATACGGCAGCGGTGAACTCAGGCGTCGGCAGCGGGTGACGGCCGTTGCGTCCGGTCGTCGGCGCAGAAAGGTCCGAATCGAGGCTTGCGAAAGCGGCGCCGGGACTGTGCCCCAGCTCGTATTGCTCGATGCCATAACGCTCGGGCTGCATCAGGTCGTGGCGCAGGTCGACGACCACCCACGAAGGGTCGCCGATGTGGCGCGCGAGGTCTTCGGCGCCGATAAGCGTTGCGTGACGTCGGGTGTCGCCTGTGCCCGGGGCGCCGGTCGTCACGGCTGCGTACGGAGCATGGCGGGTGGTCCGTGGCATGGTCGGACGCTCAGAGGTCGACGAGACGGGATTCCATCGCCCGACGGTAGAACTCGTGGAAATGCTGCATGCCATCCTCCATCGGCGACTGGTAGGGCCCGATCTCGCTGCGCCCTTGCGCGTACAGCGCCTTGCGGCCGGCGTCCATCCGTTCGGCGATCTCATCGTCCTCCCGTGCAGTCTCCTGATACGCCGCCTGCTCAGCCGCCACGAACTCGGGCTCGAACAGGCCGATGTCCTCCGGATAATAGAACTCCACGACGTTGAGGGTCCGGTCTACCGCCTGCGGGATCAGCGTGCTGATCGCCAGGACCTGGGGGTACCACTCGACCATGATGTTCGGATAATAGGTCAGCCAGACCGCGCCGTACCGCGGCTCCTCGCCGCGATAGTAGTCGAGCACCGCCTTGTGCCAGCGCCTGTACGCCGGCGTGCCGGGCTTCGCGAGACCGCCGTTGATGCCGACGAACTGGACCGAAGCCCACTCGGCGAACTCCCAGCGCAGGTCGTTGCAGGTGACGAAATGGCCGAGTCCGGGATGGAACGGCTCGACGTGATAGTCCTCGAGGTAGACCTCGATGAACGTCTTCCAGTTGTAGTTGCACTGGTGCAGTTCGACGTGATTGAGCACATAACCCGAGAAATCGAGGTCCTTCAGCGTGAGGCGCGCGAGATCGCGCGCGACGTCGCGCGAGCCGTCGAACAGCAGTCCTTTCCAGTTGGACAGCGGCGAGCGGTCGAGCCTGACGCAGGGCTGGGGCTCGAAATGCGGCGCGCCCAGCAACTGGCCGCCCAAATCGTAGGTCCAGCGATGGATCGGGCACACGATGCTCCGGGTATAGCCGCTGCCGGTCAGCATGATCGCCTGACGGTGGCGGCAGATGTTCGACAGCAGCTCGATGCCTTGAGGGCCGTGCACCAGCGCTTGCGCATTGTCGCGCGCCGCAAGCACATGGTAGTCGCCGACCTCGGGCACCATCAGCTCGTGGCCGACATAGCCAGGGCCATGCGCGAGCAGGTGCCGACGCTCGGCATCAAGCACGCGCGGATCGCAATACCACGAGGCGGGAAACTGCGACGATGATTGCCGCAACCGTGCGGCGGTGGCGAGATCCGACATCGACCATCCTTTCATGCGAAAACCAACCAACCCAACCCAACAACCCGGGGGTACCGCTCGGCTTCGGCACGCCGTGCCGCCCGGACCGCTTTGCTAAGTCGACCGCGCGAAAGGATCGCGTGGGTGCCTCTCGATGATCACAGCACGACCACCGCGAAGACAGCCCAAAAGGCCGCATCGTCAAACGTGCTAGTATACAAGGCTTTTTTCAGTCATGGTCAAGGTCGCGTCGTCCTTTGAATTGACCGCGTGCCGAACGCGGCCGTAACCTCGAAGCCTTCGCCGCAAGCCTCGCATTCCGATCGCCCAATGACCGAGACAACCGAAACGCCCCGCAGTTTCGAAGCGGCACTCGCCGAACTCGAAGAGATCGTCGGTCGGATGGAAGGAGGCGAGCTGCCGCTGCAGGCGGCGCTCGCCGCGTACAAGCGCGGCGCGGAGCTCCTCGCATACTGTCAGGTCGCCCTGAAGGACGCGCAGCAGCAGGTGCAGGTCCTGGAAAAGGGGATGCTGCAGCCGTTTCGTTCCGGCGGGGCCGAGGATGCGTAACGACGTGCCGTTCGCGGTGTGGTCGCGGGAGCGACAGCAGCGAATCGAGGGCGTGCTGGCCGCCGCGCTGCCGCCCCCGGATGCGCCGGCGACGAAGCTGGCGGGCGCGATGCGGCACGCGGTCCTCGGTGGGGGCAAGCGGCTGCGACCTCTGCTCACCTACGCCGCCTCCGAAATCATCGGCGCGGATCCCGCGTGCGTCGATTCGCGCGCTGCCGCCGTCGAACTGATCCACGCCTACTCGCTGGTGCACGACGACCTGCCGTGCATGGACGACGACACGCTGCGGCGTGGAAAGCCTACCTGCCACGTTGCCTTCGGCGAGGCCACCGCCTTGCTCACAGGCGATGCGCTGCAGTCGCTGGCGTTCGCGGTGCTCGCCGCCGATCCCGCTCCGACGACCGCCGAAGCCTGCCGTATCCTCGCCGAGGCCGCGGGCTGCGCGGGAATGGCCGGAGGCCAGCAGCTCGACCTCGAGGCCACCGGCGCGGCGCTTGGCCTGGCCTCTCTCGAATTACTCCATCGGATGAAGACCGGCGCACTGATCGCTGCCGCGATCCAGATCGGTTCGCTGTGCGGGCGCCGGCTGGAGGCGGCGCAAGCCTCGGCGCTCGACGCCTATGCGCGCGCTGCCGGCCTCGCTTTCCAGGTCGTCGACGACGTGCTCGACGCCGAAGGCTCGGATGCGAGCCTGGGCAAGACCGCGGGCAAGGACGCCGCCCGGAACAAGGCGACGTTCGTCACCCTCACCGGGCTTGCGCAGGCGAAGCGCCGGGCGATGGCGCTGCGCGACGAGGCCCGTGAGTCGCTCGCGCCTCTCGGCAGGGCCGCGACCCGGCTCGCCGAGCTGGCCGACTGGATCGTGCTTCGGACGAAATGAATCCTTCCGAGCCCTACCCGCTGCTCGCAACGATCGACGCGCCGGCTGACCTGCGCCGGCTCGAGCGTGCGCAGTTGCCTCAGCTGGTGCGTGAGCTGCGCGCATTCCTGCTGCAATCGGTGGCGCGCACCGGCGGTCACCTGTCATCCAACCTCGGCACCGTCGAGCTGACCGTCGCGCTGCATTACACCTTCGACACCCCGCGCGACCGCATCGTGTGGGACGTCGGGCACCAGACGTACGCGCACAAGATACTGACCGGCCGGCGCGGGCAGATGGACAAGCTGCGCCAATGGGGGGGGCCGGCCGGATTCCCGCGCCGCAGCGAGAGCGAATTCGACACTTTCGGCACCGCGCATTCGTCCACGTCGATCTCCGCCGGGCTCGGAATGGCGACAGCGGCGAGGCTCAGCGGGGATTCGCGCCATGTCGTGGCGGTGATCGGCGACGGCGCGATGAGCGCGGGAATGGCGTTCGAGGCACTGAACAACGCCGAGGGCGCCGACCTGCTGGTGATCCTGAACGACAACGACATGTCGATCTCGGAGCCGGTCGGTGCGATCAACCAGTATCTCGCCAAGGTGCTCGCCTCGCGCTTCTACAACACGGTTCGCAGCGGCGGCAAGGAGGTGTTGTCGAAGCTGCCGCCGATGCGCGAGCTCGCAAAGCGCGCCGAGGAGCACGTCAAGGGAATGGTGCTCCCGGGCACGCTGTTCGAGGAATTCGGCTTCAACTACATCGGCCCGATCGACGGCCACGACATCGAGCTCCTGACGAGGACGCTGGCGAACGTCCGCAAGCTCAGGGGCCCGCAGTTCCTCCACGTAGTCACGCGCAAGGGCTACGGGTACGCGCGCGCCGAGGACGCCCCGATCCTCTACCATGGCGTGTCGAAGTTCGACCCGGCGATCGGCATCGTTCCGAAGACCGGTGGCACGCCGACGTACACGAAGATCTTCGGCGACTGGCTCTGCGACATGGCGCGTGTCGACCGGCGACTCGTCGGCATCACGCCGGCGATGCGCGAGGGCTCGGGGCTGGTCGAGTTCTCGCAGCAGTTCCCGGAGCGCTATTTCGACGTCGGCATCGCCGAGCAGCACGCGGTGACGTTCGCGGCGGGGCTCGCCTGCGAAGGCATGAAGCCGGTCGTCGCCATCTACTCGACGTTCCTGCAACGCGCCTACGACCAGCTGATCCACGACGTCGTGCTCCAGAACCTCCCGGTGACGTTCGCGATCGACCGCGCCGGAATTGTCGGCGCCGACGGTCCGACGCACCTCGGCGCCTTCGACCTGACCTACCTGCGCTGCCTGCCGAACACGACCGTGATGGCGCCCGCCGACGAGAACGAATGCCGGCGGCTGCTGACGACGGCGTTCCGGATGGACACGCCGGCGGCCGTGCGCTATCCGCGCGGGACCGGGCCTGGCGTGGCGGTCGATCCGGCGCTCGCGCCACTGCCGGTGGGCAAGGGCGAGATGCGACGCCAGGCGAGGCGGCGCAGCCAGCGGATCGCGATCCTGGCTTTTGGTTCGCTCCTCTACCCGGCGCTGGCCGCGGCCGAGGAGCTCGATGCGAGCGTGGCGAACATGCGCTTCGTCAAGCCGCTCGACACGGAACTGGTGCGCGCACTCGCCGAGGGGCACGACGCGCTGGTGACGATCGAGGAAAACGTCGTCGCCGGCGGCGCGGGCAGCGCCGTTGCCGAGTACCTCGCCAGCGAGGGCGTGCTGGTTCCGATGCTGCACCTGGGCCTGCCGGACCGCTTCATCGACCATGGTGACCCCGCATTCCTCCTCGCGCAGGTCGGGCTCGACGCGAAGGGCATTGCGGCGTCGGTCCTTGCCAGGTTCGCGCAGCGCAAGCCCGGTGCGTGGGCGAAACCCGCGGCCTGAGGCGCGCCGACCCTATGGCAAACTTGAGCCCATGAACCGACCCGAAACTCCCAGCCGGCTGATGCCGATCCCCGATGTCCAATCGGGCCGCGACGAGCGGCGCATCGCGATCGACCAGGTCGGGATCAAGGGCCTGCGCTACCCGCTGCCATTCGCCGACGGCGACGGCGCCGTGCGCACGATCGTCGCGACCTGCAACGTCTACGTCGCCCTGCCCGAACATCGCAAGGGCACGCATATGTCGCGGCTGGTCGAGCTGCTCGAGGAGCGCGCATTGCCGGGCGCGACGCCGCTCTCCGTCGCGGGCCTGCGCGGATTCGTCGCTGACCTGGTCGAGCGCCTCGACGCGCCAGGTGGTCGCATCGAGCTCGCGTTTCCGTATTTCCTGCGCAAGGTCGCGCCGATCTCGGGGGTCGCGAGCCTGCTCGACTACGACCTGCGCCTGACGGCGGAGCTGCTGGATGGGCGCTACGCGTCGACGATCGGCGTTTCGGTGCCGGTGACGTCGCTATGCCCGTGCTCCAAGGAGATTTCCGACTACGGCGCGCACAACCAGCGTTCGCTGGTCACGATCGTCGTGCAACCGCGCGAGCCGGTGTCCGTCGCCGAGCTGCTGCGCGTCGCCGAGGACGAGGCGTCGTCGGAGCTCTACGGCATACTGAAACGCGCCGACGAGAAATACGTGACCGAGCGCGCCTACGACAATCCGCGTTTTGTCGAGGACCTGGTGCGCGGCGTCGCGTTGCGGCTCGCGGCGGACCCCCGCATCGGTGCGTATGCGGTCGAGGCCGAGAACTTCGAGTCGATCCACAACCATTCGGCCTACGCGCGCATCTCGCGCGGCTGCTAGCGCGGCTGGAATGCCCGCTGCGGGTGTTCGATGAAGCCGGTCGCCATCTTCCGCTTCTCGCCGTCGGAGGGCCCGGCATACTTCGCGGATTGGCTCGACCGGCACGCCGTCGACTGGCGGCTGATCGCCGTCGACGAAGGCGTTCCGGTGCCCGTGGACCCACTCCCGTACTCCGGCATCGGCATGATGGGTGGGCCGATGAGCGCGACCGATCCGCTGCCCTGGATCGAGCCGCTGTCGCGCCTGCTGCGCAGCGCAATTGCGCGCGATGTCCCAGTGATCGGCCATTGCCTCGGCGGCCAGCTGCTGGCGCAGGCGCTGGGCGCCCGCGTGCGACGCACCGCGGCGCCGGAGATCGGGTGGATCGACGTCGAGGCGCCAGACGCCGCGTCGCGGCGCGAGTGGTTCGGCGGCCGCGAGTCCTTCACGGCTTTCCAGTGGCACTACGAGGTCTTCGACCTTCCTCC
>DASYXO010000264.1:0-1510 GCA_035934825.1 Casimicrobiaceae bacterium | reverse complement strand
CTCCGCGTCTCCGCGTGAACATCGTCCAGTGCTCGACGCCCCGGACGGGTGCGCCGGTTGCCGATGCGCTTGCCGTCGATTCCATCCTCGAGGGGGCCTCAGTCGATCCGCGCGCCGGTCTCGTGGATCACCTTCGCCCACAGCTCCTTCTGTGCCACGAAATACGCTCCGAACTCGGCCGGCGTCGAGCCGACGATCTCGGTGCCGACGCTCGCGAAGTAGTGCTTGACCTCATCGCTTGCGAGCGACGCGACGAGTTCCTTGTGGAGCAGGTCGATGATCGGCCTCGGCGTTCCCCTGGGGGCGAGCAATCCCATCCAGACATAGGTTTCGTAGCCGGGAACGCCGCACTCCTCGACCGTCGGCACGTCGGGCAGCAGCGGCGAGCGATGGGCGCCGGTGACTGCCAGCGGACGCAGCTTTCCGTCACGGATGTGGCCCATCATGCCGGCGATGCCGGGGATCGACATCTGCACGCGGCCTGCGAGGAGGTCGGTGGTGCCCTGGGCGCTGCCGCGATAGGGGACGTGGTTCATCTTCATGCCGGTCTTCGACGCGAGGAGGGCGGCGAACAGGTGCTGCCCGCTGCCGTTGCCCGACGATGCGAAATCGATCCTGCCCGGGCGCGCCTTGACGTAGGCGATGAACTCCTGCAGCGTCCTCGCGGGAACCTCGGGATTCACGACGACGACGCCCGGCTCGCGGGCAATCAGCGAGATCGGCTCGAAATCCTTGACGGCGTCGTACGGCAGCTTCGGGTACAGCGTCGCGCTGATCGTGTTGGTTTGCGAGGCGAGGAGCAGCGTGTAGCCGTCGGGCGGGGCCTTGGCGACGATGTCCGCGCCGATGGTGGCGCCTGCACCCGGCTTGTTCTCGACGACAACGCCCTGGCCCAGGCGTTTCGCGAGTTCCTTGGCGATCAGTCGCGTCGGCCCGTCGACCGCGCCGCCCGGCGAGAAGGGGACGATGATGCGGATCGGGTGGTTCGGATAGGCGTCGCTATCGGCCGCGCGGGCAGCAGGCAGCGCGCATAGGGCGGCAAACGCGACCGCGGCACCGCCGGCGAGCGCGCCGATCGCGTGACTGCGATTCGAGTTCATCTGCGTTTCATGTACGGCGGGGCCACATTGTCGCGGTGCGCGATGCGATCTGTAAAGCGCGGCGCAGCCGACGCACGACGCTCGCGCGCCGTCTACTACCTCGCAGTCGCCCGGCTCGCGCGGCCACGCCGCGGGACCGGGTCGGGGCGAGGGCCGGCGCTAAGCGGCGTCGCGCTCGCGCCTGGCGACCTCGAGCTTCGCAAACGTGTCGCGAAGCGCGGTACGCAGGCCCTCCTCGACGACCGGATGATAGAACGGAAGCTGCAGCATGTCGGTGACGGTGAGATCGAGCTGTATCGCCCACGCGAGCAGGTGGGCGAGATGCTCGGCATCCGGCCCGATCAGCTCCGCGCCGAGGAGCGCGCCGCTCCGGGCATCGGCATAAAGGTGCATGCGCCCCCGATTCCTCA
>DASYXO010000263.1:0-5426 GCA_035934825.1 Casimicrobiaceae bacterium | reverse complement strand
GAGGTCGACATAGAGATCGCGCTGCCGCTTTTGCGCCTGGTCGAGCTCGTAGGTGACGACCTCGACCTGGCCGCGCAGCTTCGCGACATCGCCTTGCAGCAGCTCGATCTGGTTGGCGAGGTCGGCGAGGCCTCGCCCCTTCAACTGCTGCTCGACGGCGGCGAGGCGGGTCTCGATCTGCTGCTGCAGGTCGGCGACCCGCTGGTTGGTGGCGTCGATGCGACGCCGCGCCTCGTCGTCGTCGAACAGGGCGGCGTGCGCGGCGTGCGCAAACGTCGCCAGCAAGGCGACGGCGAAGTACGAAGCGCGCTTGCTCACTCGCCGGCGTAGACGATGTCGTCGCGGCGGTTCTCGGCCCAGGCGGCCTCGTCATGGCCGGGGTTCTTCGGCTTCTCCTTGCCGAAGCTCACGGTCTCGATCTGGCCGTCGCTGGCACCCAGCAGCACCATCATCCGCTTCACCGCGTCGGCACGCTTCTGGCCAAGCGCGATGTTGTACTCGTGGGAGCCGCGCTCGTCGGTGTTGCCCTGGATCGTCATCCGCGCGTCGGGGTGCGCCTGCAGCCAGCGCGCATGCGCCTCGACCAGCGGCTTGTACTCGTCCTTCACGACGAAGCTGTCGTAGTCGAAATACACGCTGCGCTTGGACAGGATGTTGTTCGGGTCGTGCAGCGGGCTCATCGCGGAGCCGGTGGCCGATCCGGAGACCCCGCCGGCGCCCGCGCCGCTGGTCTGGGCCCCCGCGGCACCGGCCGCGGCCGCGCCACTCTTGTCGACCACCGGCGCCTCGGTCGTGGGCGTGGTCGAGCAGCCGACCAGGGCAGTTGCGATCAGTGCGACGAACAATAGATTGCGCATGGCGTCTCCTGCGTGGATGAGTGGTGCGCACGATCGTGTGCGCGAACGAAGTAAATCAACCGGATCACGACCGCGGAAGCGGTCCCCAGGCGGGCTCACGCACGTCGGTCGCCGGCGCGACGAGCCGCTGTTTCACGCGACCGTCGCTGGAGACCGCGGCCAATGTACCACGCCCTCCCGCTTCGTTCGCATAGATGATCATCTTGCCGTTGGGGGCGATGCTGGGGCTCTCGTCGGCGGGCCCCGACGTCAGCACCTGCATCTGGCGCGTCGCGAAATCGAGCGACGCGATCGCGAAGCGTCCGTTCTCGCGATGCACGAACACGATGCCCGTGCCATCGGGAAACGGCCGCGGCGACACGTTGTAGTTGCCGTCGAACGTGAGCCGCTCGACCTGGCGGGTCAGCAGGTTGGCGCGATAGATCTGCGGCGTGCCGCCGCGATCGGAGGTGAACACCAGCGACTGGCCGTCGGGCGTGAACATCGCCTCGGTGTCGATGCTCTGCGAGGTCAGCACGCGGGTGACCCCGCCGCCGTCGGGGTTCATCAGGAACACCTGCGATCCGCCGTCCTTGCTCAGGGTGACCACCATCTTGCGACCGTCGGGCGACCAGGCCGGCGAGCTGTTGCTGCCGCGGAAGTTCGCAACCGCGCGTCGCTGCCCCGTCGTCAGCGACTGGAGATACACGACCGGCTTGCGGTTCTCGAACGACACGTACGCGAGCTGCGTGCCGTCCGGAGACCAGCGCGGCGACAGCAAGGGTTCGTTCGACGAGACGATCGTCTGCGGATTGAAGCCGTCCGCGTCAGCGACCATTAGCTGGTAGCGCGGCCCCTGCTTGGCGATGTAGGCAATGCGCGTCGAGAACACGCCGGGATCGCCGGTCAGCTTCTCGTAGACGACGTCGGCGATCTTGTGCGCAGTCGCCCGGAACTGGGCCTGGGTCACCGTGAACGCCATCGACGCCAGCGTCGTCTGCTTGACCACGTCGACCAGCGCGAAGCGCACGTCGACGCGCCCGTCGGGCAGCGGTCGCATCGAGCCGACGACGACCGCGTCGGCGCTGCGTGCCCGCCAGACGGCCGGCTGCACGTCCTCGGCGCGCGCGGGGCGCGGCAGGATGCCGTCGGTGTTCACCAGGCGAAACAGGCCCGAGCGGGAGAGGTCCGCGCCGACGATGCCCGAGATGCCCAGCGGCCATGTCGCCTCGGCGTCGAAAGGCACGATCGCGATCGGGATCATCGTCGCTGCGCCGCCGACGATCTCGATCGTCAGCTGGGCGCGGGCCGCGGACAGCGGGACGAGCGCCAGCAGGCATACGGCGAGCCAGCGACCTAGCGAACGGATCATCGAGATGCGGAACCCGGGAGTGGCGGTGTGGAGCGGAGACGGCATCGGCGCGATGCTCGTTGCGCGCCGCGCGTGCGCGACGCCATGCGATCGCGACGCACGTGCATTATAACGATCGAACCCGCGCCGCGGATGACCACCGCGCTCAATTCGGCGCGACCGTCGTCGGGAAACCAAAGGCCTGCGTGATTCGCGCCCCCATGCGCCGGGCTTCGTCGCGCGCCGGATAAGGTCCGACGTACACGCGATAGAAACCCCCGGCCCGCCGGATTTTCGGTTCGACCTGCGCCTGCGCGAGTTGGTTCTGCATGTGCGCAAGGAACGCCCTCGCGTTTGAAAAATTTGCAAACGCGCCGAGCTGCACGGCGAAACCGGCCGGCGTGGCGGCCAGTGGCGGCGCATCGAGGCCCGGCGCAGGCGCGAGCACCGGTTCGGACGCGAGCGGCGCCGTACCCGCGGTCGCACCGGCCGCGGGAGGCACATAGGGCGGTGCGATCGCGGGCGCTGCCGCGACCGGCGACAGCGGGGGCGTCGCGCGGACCTGTGCCTCCTGCGCCATCTGGCCGGGCAGGATCGCGTCGACCGCGACTTCGCCGCTGCCGCTCGTTGCGATGCCCAGCTTGTACGCGGCGGCGTAGGAGAGGTCGATGATGCGTCCGTTCAGGAATGGTCCGCGGTCGTTGACCCGCACCACCACGCTCCTGCCCGTCGCGACGTTGGTGACGCGCGCGTAGGACGGCAGCGGAAGCGTCGGGTGCGCCGCCGTCATCGCGTACATGTGATAGATCTCCCCGCTCGCGGTCCGCTGGCCGTCGTACCTGCGGCCGTACCAGGAGGCGATGCCGACCTCGTGATAGGGCTCGAGACGCGTCGCCGGAATGTATTCGTGGCCGAGCACCGCGTAGGGCTTGTTCGCCGCTGCGCGCAGCGGCTCCAGGCGCGGAACCGCGTCGGGAATCGCATCGAGATTCGCCGGCGGGTGCGCCCCCGGCCCGTCGTCCAGGTAGTAGCCCCCCGATGACGGGCCGACGCCCGGTGCGCGCCCCGAAGGCCCGCGCATCGGGACGCTGGAGCAGGCGGCGAGCGCCAGCGCGAGGATCAGCGTCGGATAGCGGTACCGTTGCATCTGTTCGCGGGTCGGCCGGCGCAGCCGACGATCGTGTTCGCTGAAATGCCCGGCAGAATCTACCATTGCACCGCGATGGGGCCAACCTCGGCCCGACCTCGGCGCCGCGGCCGACCGTGCAGAGGGGAGCGCTTGGGAACGTACGTATTCGCCTGGAATCCGAAGCTCTGGAATTGGCCGGAGCTCGGGCGCGAGCGGCGCCGCATCGCGACCCGGGGCCACGTCGACATCGAATGGGCTTGCGGTCGCACCCGCGTGATCGAAGCCGGATCGCGCGCATTCTTCGTTCGCCTGGGCATGCCGCCCAAGGGGCTGATCGGGTCCGGGTACACGCTGTGCGAGCCCTGGTCCGACGTCCACTGGATCGCCGCCAAGGCGGCACTGGGGGCGACGACGCACTATCTGCAGCTGCGCCTCGATTTCCTGGGCGAGCGGCCGCTGATCGCCCTCGACGAGCTCGCCGCGCCGCCTTTCGGCCGCTTCCGCTGGGCCGTGCGGCAATCGGGGATGCGCCTGCCGTCGTCGATCGCCGACGCGCTGGAGCCGTGGTGGGAGGCGCGCGTCGCCGCCGCCCGGAGGTAGCATTGCGCCCGCGGCGGCGGCAGGTGAATGCGAAAGGCTGCGAATGAACAACATCGTCTTCGGCATCATTTCCGGCGCGTTCGGCACCGCCTATTTCATTTACGGCAAGCGCCAGGAGCGCTTCGTCCCGCTGATCGCGGGCATGCTCCTTTGCGTCTACCCGTACTTCGTCAGCAGCATGCTGTGGCTCGCGATCGTGGGGGTCGCGCTGCTGGTGGCGCCGTTCCTGATCGATTTCTGAATTCCCGCTCGAAGCGACCGCGCGAGCGCAGCGGCCGCGCCGAAGGAGTAAGATGATTTCGGCCCGTCGCGCCGAGCGGCGCGACGGTTTCGCGGGAGTGCCGGCGTGCCCGAGAGATGGAGCCGCTCGTCGTCCTGGTCGTGCTGCCGATCGTCGTCGGCCTCGTTTCGGAATTCGCGTTCCGCGACACGACGCGTGCCTCGCTCGCAGCGGCGATCCTGTCGTCCCTCGCCGTCTACGCCTGCCTGGAGCTTCTCGATCCCGGGGGCACCTGGAATCCCCTCGCCGGTTTCCTTGTTTCCCCGTTGGCGATCGCATTCTCGCTGGCAACCGTGCTGACGTGCTTCGGCATGCTGCAAGGGCGCCGCCCGCGGCGCCGGCGCAGGACCTGACGCGGTGACCGGCAGGCTCGGATTCCATGCGGCGAACCCCGATCTACAGCAGCACGAGCGCGTCGCGACCGGTCGCGGGCGCGACCGCAGCCGAGGCGCCGGCGCCCAGCGGAGCATCCGCGCAGCCGGACGATGCCGCAGCGCGGGCCGGACGCGAAACCGCTGCTGACGACGCGGGCGCCCCCCGCCGCGGACGGGCATTCGTCGGCGCCGCGCTGCGCCGCGGCTGCGGCGCCATGGCACGAGGCAGCGCATTCATCCGGCGCCATGACTGGCTGCGGGCGATGGCCGCGGGCGCGCTGGTCGCCGCGGCGATGCTCTACGGCTACGGCGTGCTGCACCCGGCACCGGCGCCACTCACGCAGGACGACATCGACCACGCGGTGCTCGACACGCTCGACACCAAGACGCTGCCCTCGCAGGCGGCGCGAGCCTATGCCGCGGTGCAGGCATCGGTCGTGCGCGTGCGCGAGTTCGAGAGCAGCACCGGCGAAGGCGACCTGCAGACCGGCGTGGGCAGCGGCGTGGTCATCGTCGACGACGGGACGATCCTCACCAACCTGCACGTCGTCGCCGGCGCGAGGCGCATCGGCGTCGAATTCGCTGACGGCACCGAGTCGGAGGCGACGCTGATTGGCACGCAACCCGAGAACGACCTCGCCGTGCTGAAGGCGACCACCGTTCCCGACGACCTCCCGGCCGCCACCCTGCGCTCGACCAGCGACCTGGTCCCCGGCGACCGGGTGATCGCGGTCGGCTTTCCGTTCGGAATCGGCCCCTCCGTGACCTCGGGCGTCATTTCCGGACTGAGGCGCCAATACCGTTCACCGGAAGGTAAGCGCTTGCTGACCAACCTGATCCAGTTCGACGCGGCGGC
>DASYXO010000227.1:0-18616 GCA_035934825.1 Casimicrobiaceae bacterium | reverse complement strand
CCGAGGGCCTGCTCAAGCGCGCCGACAGCGCGCTCTACGCCGCCAAGCGCCAGGGGCGCGACCGCTTCGAGATCGCGATCTGACGGCCGTTCGAGCAACCGCTATCTGACGCCCGTTCGAGCGGGCGCGCTCCGGCCCCTACCTGGATTCGAGCGGGATCCGCACCGAGACGACGACACCGCTGCCGTCGCCGCGGTTGGCGACGTCGATCGATCCGCCGTGGAACTGCGCGATCATTCGCGCGACATAGAGCCCGAGACCGAGGTGGGCGCCGCCACCCTGGGGCCGCACCGACACCATCGAGTCGAACAGTCGCGCCTGCATCCCCGCAGGCAGGGGCGGCCCGGCGTTGGACACCGCCATCCGGACCGCGTCGCCCGCGCGCTCCACGGCGATCGCGACCGGTGCGCCGCTGCGAAACTCGACGGCGTTGGAGACGAGCTTGTCGAGCATCTGGGCCAGCAGGTCGGGCGCGCCCTCGACGACCAGCGCGCCCTGCGCGATCGCCAGGTCGAACGGCACGTCGGGATACGCGGCCCGGTAGCCGTCGACACAGGCGGCGACGACCGGCGCGACGTCGTAGCGCTCGCGCGAGGCTTCCTGCAGGGCCTGCTCGAGGCGGGCCGCCTCGGTCATCCGCGTCAGGATCGACGACAGGCGCGACAGGCCGCCCTGCGCCCGCTCGATGTAGATCCTGGCGTCGGACGCAAGCGGCTGCTGCTGCAGGTTCTCCAGCGACGAGCGCACGACCGCGATCGGGGTGCGCAGCTCGTGCGACAGGCGGCCCGCCATCTTCTCCTGGTAGGACGCGTAGTCGGACAACCGGGCGAGCACGCTCGCGAAGCTGCGCGACAGGTCGCCGATCTCGTCGCGGGCGTCGACGCCTGCGAACGCGCCCTGAACGCGCCCGTTGGCGTCGATCGCCGCCTCGGCATCGTCGCGCAGGCGACGAATCCGCGACGACAGCCGCGACGCGAACAGCGTCAATGCGACCGAGCCGAGCAGCAGCACGGCGAGTACGATGTTGAACAGCCGCTCGAACGCGAGGTTGCGCTCGGCGAGCACGCGGTTGGTCGTCTGCTCGACGACTACCGCGCCTTCCACGCGGTCGCCGATCCAGATCGGATTCGCCGCCGCGACGACGACGGCCTTGCCGTCCAGAGTCCTGCGCCGGTCGAAGCTCAGGATCCCGGCAAGCGCGCCTTCGATGTCGCGCCCGCGCGGGGGGCCCCGCACCGCGGCCTCGTCGCGGAAATCCTCGGTCGGCTGCTCGAGGAACAGCGTGTACAGGCGTCCGACCGTCGCGCGCTCGGCCGTCTGCCAGATCGCGCCGAGCGTCGAGGCCGGCGGAGCCTCGGGCACGGGCTTGCGCCGCAGCGATCCGGTATGCGCGAGCACGGTCAGGTCGCGGTCGACGACCCAGATCCGCGCGTCGATCCGCGACAGGCCGCGAATGATCTGCTCGATCTCGGGCGATGCGGACGGGGGCAGCGCCACCCCGGCGCTCCCCTCGTCGGCGCTGCGCTCGCGCGCAAACGACGCGATCGGATCGGCGGGCGTGTCGAACAGCCGGGGCCGGTCGTCGAGCGCGGTCGCGATCGCCTGCGCAGTGCCCGAGAGCGCACGGTCCTGTGCGCTCTGCAGGAGGCGCTCGATCTCGCGTGCGTACTGATAGCCCAGCCACGGCAGTGCCAGGAAGACCGTCAGCACCAGCGCGAGTTGCGCGCGGATGCCCAGCGTCGGCGAGTGCCTCCGCAACGCGTCCGCGATCCGCCCGTCTCCCATCGCCCGCCCCGACGTCATGCGGCCGCCTTCACGCCGCCGCTGCATCCCAGCGGTATCCGAGCCCGTAGACGGTCACGATGCGGTCGAACGCCGGGTCGAGCGCCTGGAACTTGCGGCGGATCCGCTTGATGTGCGAGGTGATCGTGCTGTCGTCGACGGTGATCCTGGCGTCGCGCATCAGGCTGTCGCGATCCTTGACGTGCCCCGGGTGGCGCGCGAGCGCGTGCACCATCCAGAACTCGGTCAGCGTGAGGTCGACGCGCTTGCCGTTCCAGCGCGCGGTGAGCCGCTTCAGGTCGAGCGTCAGCGCACCGCGCTGCTGGACGTCCTCGGCGGAGGCGGCCGAATGTACAAGCTCGCTGCGCCGGAACAGTGCTGCGATCCGCGCGACCAGGTGCGGCAGGCTCGCATCTTTCGTCAGGTAGTCGTCGGCGCCCAATCTCAATCCCGCGACGATGTCGAAATCCGAATCCCGCGCCGACAGGAAGATGATCGGGACGCCCGCGGAGAGCGCCCGCAACTCGCGGCACAGTTCGAACCCGCCGTCGATGTCGTCGGCGAGGCCCACGTCGATCAGCGCGAGGTCGGGAAGACGGGTGCGAAACGCGTCCAGCGCGCTCGCCCGAGCGGCGTAGGTCGCGACCTCGTAGCCGTGGCGACGCAATGCCTCGGCGACGTTGTCGCGTAGCGCGGGCTCGTCCTCGACAATGGCGATGCGGCGGCTCACGAGCGGGATTCTGCCACTGCCTGGCCCGCAGCCCCGCCATCGCCGTGCCGGCGACCCTGCCGCCGCTCTTGCCATCCCTTTGCCACATTTGATCTGCCGGCCGCCATGTTCGCGGCGCGCCGCTGCCGCTATCCGCGCGCTCAATGAACGTCGGCGCATTGTCGTCGCGCGGCGTCGAATCGGAAGGCGCCGCGACGCTACGCGTCCTTGCCAGGATGGAGACATCGTGAAAGACCGGTCGCTTGCAAGTCGGGGGTTGGATCCGCGGGCGTGGCGCGACCTCGCGCGCCTGCTCGTCCAGAGCCTGGCGACGGGTGCGTTCGTGAGCGTGGTGCTGGCATTGGCGGTGTTCATCGTCGCGACGCAGGCGCATGCGGCCCCGGGACCCGCGCCCGAGGCGGTGGCACCGGTCGGCTTCGTCGATCCCGCGCTCGCCGTGGCCCTTCTCGCGCTGGCGGCCGCGCTGCGCCGGCGCCGGCGGCAACCGGCGTCCCTGGATTCGATCGAGCAGGCGGCGCGTGCCGCGCGCCAGGTCTGCTGACCACCCGCGCCTTGCCGGCAGGCCGCCCGCGCCTTGCGGCCCGGGCGGCCCGCAAAGTATAAGCATCGGATGCCGACGTCCCCGCACCCGGGTTGCGCGCCGCAGCCCCCGGCCCGGCCCCATCCGCCCGTCGCGCGCGCGGCGGTCGCAGGCATCCCATCGTCCCGGATCCGCGAGATCGCCAATGCCGGCATGGGCGAGAAGGACGTGCTGGCATTCTGGTTCGGCGAACCCGACCAGGTGACGCCCGCATTCATACGCGAGGCCGCCAGCGCATCGCTTGCGCGCGGCGAAACCTTCTACACCCAGAATCTCGGCATCCCGGAACTGCGCGACGCGGTCGCGGATTACGTCGGCCGACTCCACAGCCCGGTCGCCGCGGCCCGGGTCGCGGCGACGGCGTCCGGAATGTCGGCGCTGATGCTCGCCGTCCAGGCGCTGGTCGATCCGGGCGACCGCGTCGTCGCGGTGACGCCGCTGTGGCCGAACCTGACTGGCATGCCGCGGATCCTGTCGGCGAACGTCGAGCGCGTCCCCCTGTCCTTCGGTGCGTCGGGTTGGTCCCTCGACGTCGACCGGCTGCTCGCGGCGCTTGCGCCGGGGACCCGCGCATTGCTGCTGAACTCGCCGAACAATCCGACCGGCTGGACGATCGACTGCGGCGCGCAGCGGGCGGTGTTCGATCATTGCGACCGTCACGGCATCTGGATCGTCGCCGACGATGTCTACGAGCGGCTGTACTACGGCGACGATGCCGCCTGCGCCCCATCGTTCCTCGACTTCGCGCCCGATGACGCGCGCCTCATCAGCACCAACAGTTTTTCCAAGGCGTGGATGATGACCGGGTTCCGCCTGGGCTGGATCGTGGCGCCGGTGGCGCTGATGCCCGAAGTCGGCAAGCTGATCGAATTCAACATGTCCTGCTCCCCTGCGTTCGTGCAGCACGCGGGCGTGGCGGCGATCGCCGAAGGCGAGCCGACGGTCGCCGCATTCCGCACCAGGCTTCGCCACGCGCGGGACCGGCTGATCGCCGACCTGCAGGGACTTCCCGGCGTGCAGGCAGCCACGCCGCAGGGCGCGATGTACGCGCTGTTGCGCGTCGCCGGCGTCAACGACAGCCTCGCGTTCTGCAGGCGCCTGGTCGCGGAGGCGGGGTTGGGCCTCGCCCCGGGGAGCGCGTTCGGGCCCGATGGCGAAGGATTCGTCCGCTGGTGCTTCGCCGCAAGCGACGAGCGTCTGACCGAAGGGGTCGCGCGGCTCGGCCGCTTCCTCGACTCGCGGCGCGAGCGCGCTGCCTGAGCCCCGGCGTACACCCCGCCTCCCTGGCTCCCGTTCCGGACGCGATGACCACGCGCAGCGACACGATCCGGGGCGCACTCGACTGGTTCGACGCGGGTCATTTCCTGGCCGAGCTCTCGCGTCGCGTCGCCCGCCGTACCGAAAGCCAGCGCGCCGGCGCGCACGACGAGCTGCTCGCCTATCTCGCGGACGAGATCGGTCCCGCGCTCGCGGGACTCGGTTTCTCCTGGCGCCTGCTCGACAATCCCTCCGGGGGCGTCCCGTTCCTGTACGCCGAGCGCCACGAAGACGCGAGTCGCCCGACGGTCCTCACCTATGGGCACGGCGACGTCGTGCCGGGCTGCGACTCGCAATGGCGCAGCGGCCTGTCCCCGTGGACGGTCGTCGTCGAGGGCGAACGCTGGTACGGGCGCGGCACCGCCGACAACAAGGGACAGCACAGCCTGAACCTCGCGGCGCTCGCGCAGGTGCTGGCGGCGCGAGGCTCGCTGGGCTTCAACGTCAAGGTCCTGCTCGAAATGGGCGAGGAGACGGGCTCGCCGGGCCTGCGCGCGCTGTGCGAGCGGGAACGCGCGACGCTTGCAGCCGACGTGCTGATCGCCTCCGACGGTCCACGCCTCGCAGCCCATCGGCCGACGCTGTTCCTCGGCTCGCGCGGCGCGTTCAACTTCGACCTCTGGGTGGACCTGCGCGAAGGCGCGCATCACTCGGGGAACTGGGGCGGGCTGCTCGCGAACCCCGGAACGATCCTCGCGAACGCGATCGCCTCGATGGTCGACGGACGCGGACGCATCCTGGTCGCGGGGCTGCGGCCACCGCCAATCCCGGCCGCCGTGCGCGCGGCGCTCGCCGACATCGAGCCGGGCGAGCCCGGCGGCCCGCAAATCGACCGCGACTGGGGCGAGCCTGGGCTCACGCCCGCCGAGCGCGTGTTCGGCTGGAACGCGCTCGAGGTGCTGGCATTGCGGACCGGCAATCCCGATCATCCGGTCAATGCGATTCCGCCGCGGGCGAGTGCGCATCTGCAGGTCCGCTTCGTCGCCGGCTGCGATCACACGGCGTTCATCGCTGCGCTGCGTACGCACCTGGACCAGCAGGGCCTGGCAGCGGTCCGCGTCGCGGCCGCCCGATCCGAGGTGATGCGCGCGACGCGACTCGATCCCGGCCATCCGTGGGTGCAGTGGGTCGCCGCGTCGATCGAGCGCACGACGGGAGCGCGCCCGGCGATCCTGCCCAATCTCGGGGGATCCCTGCCCAACGACTGCTTCGCCGAGGCGCTCGCCCTGCCGACTGTTTGGATCCCGCACTCCTATCCGGCCTGTTCCCAGCACGCGCCCGACGAGCACCTGCTGGGCTCGGTCGCACGCGAAGGCCTCGCGATCATGACCGGGCTGTTCCACGACCTCGGCGAGGCTGCGCCCGCGGAGTAGACTCGATCCCTCGCAACCGGCAGCGTTCCGGCCGCGGCCCACGAGGCGGCGGCACGGGTGGAGCGCGCCGCGTGAGGAGATTGCATGAACGACATCGCGCAAGGTGCCCGCGCACAGCGCATGGACGAGGTCGCCGGGCTCGTCGCGGCCCGGGTCGCGCCGGAGCTGCGCGCAACGCTGCAGGCCTTTGTCGCGCATTACTACGCCCAGGTCGACGCCGAGGACCTGGAGGAGCGCCCGGCGGCCGATCTCTACGGCGCGGCACTTTCGCACTGGAATTTCGCGCGCAAGCGCGAGCCGGGACGCGCGCGAGTACGCGCCTTCAATCCCACGCTCGACGAGCACGGCTGGCAATCGCGGCACACGGTCATCGAGATCGTCAACGACGACATGCCGTTCCTCGTCGACTCGGTGGCGATGGAGGTCAATCGGCACGGCCTGACGCTGCACCTGATCATCCACCCGATCGTCGGCATCGTCCGTGCTGCCGACGGCACGCTGATGTCGCTCGCGCCCGAGGGCGGAACGGCGCCGGTGCTGGAGTCGTTCATCCACGTCGAAGTCGACCGTACCGTCGAGACCGACGCGCTCGAGCGCCTGGCCGCCGACATCGCGCGCGTGCTCGACGACGTGCGCACCGCGGTGACCGACTGGAAGCCGATGCAGCAGAAGGCCCGCTCGATCGCGGCCGACATCGCGCGCGAACCGCCGCCACTGTCCCCCGACCAGCTCGCCGACGGTGCGGCTTTCCTCTCCTGGCTCGCCGAGGATCACTTCACGTTCCTGGGCTATCGCTGCCACGACCTCGTGCGCATCGACGGCCAGGATGCGCTGCACATCGTTGCCGGGACGGGGCTCGGCATCCTGCGCGAAACCCCGGGCAAGGACATCGCGGTCAGCTTCGCCGCGCTGCCACCGGAAGTGCGCGCCTATGCGCGGCGCCCCGAGCTCCTGGTCATCACCAAGTCGACGTCGCATTCGACCGTGCACCGGCCAGGCTACCTCGACTACGTTGCCGTCAAGCGCTTCGATGCGGCGGGCCGCGTGTGCGGCGAGCATCGCTTCCTGGGACTGTTCACGCACCTCGCCTACAGCGCCAATCCGTCCGAGATCCCATTGCTGCGGCACAAGACCGCGAACGTCATCCGGCGCGCCAACCTTCCGCCCGGCGGTCATGCCGAGAAGAACCTGGTCAACATCCTCGACAGCTACCCGCGCGACGAGCTGCTGGAGACGCCCGAGGACGAGCTCCTCCAGACCGCGATCGGCATCCTCCACCTCGGCGATCGCCAGCGCTTCCGCCTGTTCGTCCGTCGCGATCCCTTCGAGCGATTCGTCACCTGCCTCATCTTCGTGCCGCGGGAGAACTACGCGACCGATGTGCGCCAGAGGTGGCAGTCGATACTGCTGCAGGCCTTCAACGGCCAGACTTCGGACTTCAACGTCAACCTCTCGGAATCCGCGCTGGCGCGCGTGCTGATCACCGTCCGCACGACGCCGGGTCATGTTCCGCAGCTCGACCTGCGGGCGCTCGAAGCGAGTCTCGCCGGTGCCGCAAGGCGCTGGGTAGACGACCTGCGCGGCGCGCTGATCGACACGGTCGGCGAAGCGCGCGGCAGCGCGCTCGCGCACCGCTACGCCGGCGCATTCCCGGCCGGGTATCGCGAGGATACGGCGCCCCGCGTGGCCGTCCCCGACATCGAGACCATGGAGCGGCTCTCGCCGGCCGAGCCGCTGGCGATGTCTCTGTACCGACCGCTCGAGGCAGCGCCCGATACGCTGCGCTTCAAGCTGTTCCGGCTCGGTGCCCCGGTCACGCTTTCGGACAGCCTGCCGATGCTCGAGCGGATGGGCATGAAGGTGCTGGACGAGCGCCCGTACCGCGTGACGCCGCAGGAGGGGGCGCCGGTCTGGATCCACGACCTCGGAATGGTCTCGGCGACCGGTGAGGTCGAGGTCGACGCGCTGCATGCGGTGTTCGAAGACGCGTTTGCCCGCGTGTTCCGTGGCGATGTCGAGAGCGATGATTTCAACCGCCTCGTGGTTGCGGCGCGACTGCCCGCCGGGGACGTGACGATCCTGCGGGCCTATGCGAAATACCTGCGCCAGATCGGCTTCGCGCTATCGCAGCCTTTCATCGAGGCCACGCTCGCCGCGCGTCCAGGTGTGGCTGCGCAGCTCGTGGCGCTGTTCAAGCTGCGCTTCGACCCCGGCGCCGGCGAAGATGCCGATGCGCGGGCTGCCGAGCGGGTCCGCGCGATCGAGGAGGCGCTGGAGGCGGTGGACAACCTGTCCGAGGACCGCGCGCTGCGCCAGTATCTGGCGCTGATCCTCGCGACGACACGGACCAATTGCTGGTGCCGGGACGCCGCCGGAGCGCCGCGGCGCTACCTGTCGCTCAAGCTCGATCCCTCGAAGATTCCGGGGTTGCCCGAGCCGCGGCCGATGTTCGAGATCTTCGTCTACTCGACGCGATTCGAGGGGGTGCACCTGCGCGGGGGCAGGATCGCACGCGGCGGCCTGCGCTGGTCGGATCGGCCGGAGGATTTCCGCACCGAGGTGCTGGGACTGGTCAAGGCGCAGATGGTCAAGAACGCCGTCATCGTCCCGGTCGGGTCGAAAGGTGGCTTCGTGCTGAAGCGCGCGCCTTCGCCGTCGGACCGCGATGCCTACATGAGGGAAGGGATCGCCTGCTATCAGGATTACCTGCGGGGGCTGCTCGACCTCACCGACAACCGGGTCGGCGACGCGACCGTACCGCCGGCGCGGGTGCGCCGGCACGACCCCGACGATCCGTACCTGGTCGTGGCCGCCGACAAGGGCACGGCGACGTTCTCCGATTACGCGAACGGCATCAGCCGCGAGTACGGTTTCTGGCTGGGCGACGCGTTCGCCTCGGGCGGATCCGTCGGCTACGACCACAAGGCGATGGGCATCACCGCGCGCGGCGCCTGGGAATCGGCCAAGAGACACTTCCGCGAGATGGGCGTCGACATCCAGGCGAGCGACTTCACCGTCGCCGGCATCGGCGACATGTCGGGCGACGTATTCGGCAACGGGATGCTGCTGTCGCCCCACATCCGCCTGGTCGCCGCCTTCGATCACCGTCACGTCTTTCTCGATCCCAACCCCGATGCGGCGGCATCGCTTTCCGAGCGCGCGCGGTTGTTCCGGCTGCCGCGCTCGTCCTGGGCGGATTACGACCCGCGGGTCATCTCGCCCGGCGGCGGCGTGCATCCGCGCAGCGCGAAATCGATCTCCATCACGCCCGAGGCGGCGAAGGCCCTGGCCATCGACGCGAAGGCGATGACGCCGACCGAGCTCGTGAACGCGATCCTCAAGGCGCCGGTGGACCTGCTCTACAACGGGGGCATCGGCACCTACGTCAAGGCATCGGGTGAAACCCATGCACAGGTCGGCGACCGTGCCAACGATGCGCTGCGCGTGGACGGACGCGAGCTGCGCTGCAAGGTCGTCGTCGAAGGCGGCAATCTCGGCTGCACCCAGCTCGGGCGCGTCGAATATGCGCAGTCCGGCGGCCGGATCTACACGGACGCGATCGACAACTCGGCGGGCGTCGACACCTCGGACCACGAGGTCAACATCAAGATCCTGCTCGGGCTGGCGGTGACCGACGGCGAGCTGACCGAAAAGCAGCGCGATGGCCTGCTCGCCGACATGACCGACGAGGTCGCGGCGCTCGTGCTGCGGGACAACTACTTCCAGACGCAGGCGCTGTCGGCGATGAACCGTATCGCGCCCCAGCTCCTCGACGCGCAGCAACGCTTCATCGCGTTCCTGGAGAAAGGCGGCCGGCTGAATCGTGCGATCGAGTACCTGCCGGGCGACGACGAGCTGGCGGCGCGCCGGGCGGCGGGGCACGGATTGACGCCTCCCGAAGGCGCGGTGCTGCTCGCCTACGCCAAGATCTGGCTCTACGACGAGCTCGTCGCATCGAATCTTCCGGACGACCCCTGGGTCGCGACGGCGCTGGTCCGCTATTTCCCGACCACGCTCGGGCAACACCACGCCGAGCGCATGTCCCGGCATCCGCTGAAGCGGGAGATCATCGCGACGCACGTGGTCAACAGCATGCTGAACCGCGTCGGCAGCACCTTCGTGCACCGGCTGATGGAGACCACCGGTGCGAGCGCCGGCGAAATCGTGCGCGCGTACCTGCTGACCCGCGAGATCTTCGGCTTTCCCGCGCTGTGGCAGGACATCGAGGCGCTCGACAACCGTGTCGACGACGCAGTCCAGACCGAGATGCTGATCGGCGCCGGCCGTCCGCTCGAGCGAGGGACGACCTGGTTCCTGCGCTCGCGGCGACTTACCGAAGAGATGACGTCGACGATCGCACGCTTCACGCCGCGGGTCGAAGCGCTCCGCGAGCGGCTCCCGGAGCTCACCGATGCCGCCGATCTCGCGCGAGTCGAATCGGCGGTGGATGCGCTGACGTCACGCGGCGTGCCGCAGGCGCTTGCAGCACGCGTCGTCGCGCTCGATGCGCTGTACTCGACGCTCGACATCGTCGAGGTCGCAAGCTCGGCCGGGCGGCCGGTCGAGCGCATCGCGCAAGTCTATTTCGACGCGTCCGCGCGGCTCGGGATCCCGTGGCTGCGCGCGAAGATCGCGGCGCTGCCCGGAGACCAGCACTGGGGGATGCTGGCCAAGGCCGCGATGGAGGACGACCTGTCGGGACTGCAGCGCAGCGTCACCGGCGAAGTGTTGACCGGCGGCACCGAAGGCATGGACGCCGCCGCGCTGATCGGAGCGTGGGAGGATCGCAACCGGCGCGCCATCGAGCGCCAGCAACGACTGCTTGCGATACTGCGTGCCGCCCCGGAGATCGACCCGGCGATGCTCTCCGTCGCGCTGCGCGAGCTCCGCAGCCTCGGCTAGGCAAACCGGGACGGAAAAACCGGGACGCACCACGTTTTCTTCGGAAACCCGGGACGGACCACGTTTTCCCGGTGGGTCTGTGTCTGTGCCGCGGGTGACGGGGACGGCGCGTCCGTGCGCTCGAAGTGCGCAACCGCCGGCTTACGATGGGATGGTCGCCCCCTACTCGATGCGGGTCCCGGCGCGGCTGCGCTCGAGCCCATCGCCGGCTTGACGTCGCCGACGGGCTCGCTTGCCCCGCCACCCGTGATAGCCGTCGCGAACGCTCGCGCTCGACGCGCCGTCCCCGTCGCCCCGGACCCGACCGTGCCTGACCGATCCGTGGCAACTCCATCGGTGACGCATCAATGCGCGACCTGCGCTGACGCATCGGCGGGCGCGCGATAAACCACGGCGACGCAATCCTCAGCCCGGATCGGGATGGATGTTGTCGACCCAGGGAACGTTCTCCGGATTGGGCTCGACGTTGGGAAGGTCGAGGTTCACGACGACAGGCTCCCGCCCGCTGCGACACAGCACGCAGGACAGCGGCTCGGTGTCGCTCGCGTTGATCTCCTGGTGCGGGACGTACGGCGGCACATAGATGAAATCGCCGGGCCCGGCCTCCGCGGTGAACTCGAGCCGGTCGCCCCAGCGCATGCGCGCCCGCCCGCTGACGACGTAGATCACGCTCTCGACGGGACCATGATGGTGCGCGCCGGTCTTGGCATTCGGATGGATGACGACCGTACCCGCCCACAGCTTCTCGGCCCCCATGCGGGCGAAATCGATCGCGGCAGCGCGGTTCATGCCCGGAGTCTGCGCCGTGTTGCCGTCGAGCTGGTTCGATGCGACGACACGCACGCCGTGGTGCCGCCACCTGGTTTCCGCTGCCATGGCCCCTCCGGAACCGTATGCACGAGGCATACCTGCGATCGCCGGCCCCGCGGTCGCGGGCGTAGGATAATCGTACCTCGAAAAGGAGATGGCCATGGCCAACGGACGGGAAGTCGTCATCCTAAGCGGCGTGCGCACAGCAATCGGCGATTACGGCGGGTCCCTGAAGGACATCGCGCCGACCGAGCTCGGCGCCCGCGTCGTGCGCGAAGCAGTGGGCCGGGCGAAGATCGACCCGCAGCAGATCGGACAATGCGTCTTCGGCAATGTCATCCACACCGAAGCGAAGGACATGTACCTGTCGCGGGTGGTAGGGGTCAACGGCGGACTGTCGCACGCGAGCGGAGCGTTGACCGTCAACCGGCTGTGCGGCAGCGGCATGCAGGCGATCGTCAGCGCATCCCAGTACATCGTGCTGGGCGACACCGACGCGGCGGTCGGCGGCGGCGCCGAGAGCATGAGCCGCGCCGCATATGCGAACCTGAGCCAGCGCTGGGGCGCGCGGATGGGTGACGCCAGGACCGTCGACATGATGGTCGGCGCGCTGACCGATCCCTTCGACACCGTGCACATGGGAATCACCGCCGAGAACGTCGCGACCCGCTGCGGCATCACGCGCGAGCAGCAGGACGCGTTCGCGGTCGAAAGCCATCGACGTGCGGCCGCCGCGATCGCCGATGGGCGCTTCAGGACGCAGATCCTGCCGATCGAGCTGAAGAGCCGGAAAGGGCCGGTGCAGTTCGATGCCGACGAGCACGTGCGCGCCGACGCGAGCATCGAAGGCATGGCGAAGCTCAAGCCGGCGTTCGCCAAGGAGAACGGCACCGTCACCGCGGGCAACGCGTCGGGCATCAACGACGCGGCGGCGGCGCTCGTCCTGATGGAGATGCAGGCGGCGAAGCGCGCCAACCTGCGGCCGATGGCCCGGCTCGTCGCCTACGGCCATGCCGGCATCGACCCCAGGATCATGGGTCTCGGGCCGGTGAGCGCGATCCGCAACGCGCTCTCCAAGGCAGGCCTCGGGCTCTCCGACATCGACGTCATCGAGTCGAACGAGGCGTTCGCCGCGCAGGCCCTGGGCGTCAACAAGGACCTGGGACTGGACCCTGCCAGGGTCAACCCGAACGGCGGCGCCGTCGCGCTGGGGCATCCGATCGGCGCGACCGGCGCCATCCTGACGATCAAGGCGATGTACGAGCTGCACCGGTCCGGCAAGCGCTACGCTCTCGTCACCATGTGCATCGGCGGCGGCCAGGGAATCGCCGCGATCTTCGAGCGCATGTGACGCGCCGATGCGCGACATTCCGCTGCTCGTCGTATCGCTGACCGTTTCAGCGTACTGGCTGCGCGTGAGCGCAATGGCGATGCGCATTCGCCGCCGCGAGCACCGCGACGTGGGGCTCTTTCCCGAGCGCCCCGGCGAGCGCCTGATGTGGCTGCTGTTGGTGCCGATGGTCGTCGCCTGGTGCGTGCTGCCCTGGATCGCGCTGGCGCATGCGCGCGGCCCGTTCTCGCTGCCGGGCTTCGCGACGGCGGGTGCCTGGCCGGTGCTGCGCTGGATCGCGGCGACCGCGGCAGTCGCCGGTTTCGCACTGACGATCGAATGCTGGCGTCGCATGGGCAGGGACTGGCGGATGGACATCAGCGACAAGCATACGGTCCTGATCACCGACGGTCCTTTCCGCCGGGTCCGGCACCCGATCTACGCGTTCAGCATCCTGATCATGTTCGCGACTGCCGTGGTCCTTCCGACGCCCTCGATGATCGCGCTCGCCGCGCTTCACCTGTCGCTGATGAACATCAAGGCCCGCAGCGAGGAGGCTCACCTCGCACGCATGCACGGCGATGCGTGGCTGCGCTACGTCGAGCGTACGGGTCGCTTCCTGCCGCGGCTCGCAGGCGGGCCTTACTGACCGCCGCGCGAGCGCAGGCGCCGTCCCCCGATTCGGGCCGCGGACCGGGAATCGCACGATGAGCCGCCTGCCGGGCCGACTCAACCTGTTCCAGTCGACGATGCTCGACTGGCGCGACCTGCACCCGTACGTCGCCGTGCACGCGTTGCGGATTCCGGCGGCGCTCGACCGCGAAGCGCTGGTGGGGGCGATCGACACCGAGCTCGGGCAGGCGGGGCTCACCGGCCTCGAGCTCGACCGGAAGCGTGGCCGCTACGCCTGGCACGGCGGCCCGGCGCGGACGTCGCTCGATGTCATCCCGGCGGGGGCCGACTGGAACCCGCCGCTGGCGCGGGAAATCGAGCGGCAGATGAACCTGCCGTTCGGGCGCAGCGGGCGCATCGATCCGTTCCGGTTCTTCGCGCTGACGACGGAAGGCGCGTTCTTCCTCGGCCTCGCCTACGATCATTTCATCGCCGGTGGCGATTCGATCGTCGCGCTGCTGAACGCGATCGTCGCCCGCTACCGCGGGCACCCGCGCGATGGATCGCCGCCGATGCGATACCCGCGCAGGCATTGGCGGCTGTTCGCGCGACATCCGCTGGACTTCGTCCGCGCCATCGCGCGCATGCCCGCGATGGCGAAGAGCTGCCGCAGGACGGTGCGTCCGCGCTACCAGTCGGTGGAGGAGGGCCACAACGCATTCGCGCTGTACTCCCTCGACAGCGCCGATTTCGCCGCACTGCTCGCGGCGACGAAGCGCTGGCGCGTCACCGTCAACGACGCGCTGCTCGCCCTGTTGCTGCTCGCGCAGGCGGAGCGGGCTCCCGACCGGTTGCGCGCGGCCCGGCGCCACGAGCTCGCGGTCGCATCGATCGTGAACCTGCGCGAAGTACACGGCAGCTCGGCGCAGGGCGCATTCGGGCAGTTCCTGAGCTCGTTTCGCCTTTCCCATCCGGTCCCGGCGGGAATCGCGCTCCCCGCCCTAGCCCGCGATGTCCACCGGGAAACGACGCGGATCAAGCGCCAGCGGCTCTATCTCGCGACGCTGTTCGCCATGCGCATCGACCGCGTGATCGGTCGCTTCCAGACCCCGCGCCAGCGCGCGGGAATCTACGCGAAGACCTATCCGGTCGGCGCCGGGACCTCGACGCTGAACGTGAACCCGCTATGGCAGCGCATCGGCGACGACCCGCTGCCGCTCTACCTACGGGGCGTCCCGACCGGACCGCTGGCGCCGCTCGTCGTCGCGGCGACGACCGCCGGCGGCACGATGCATGCGGGCGTGTCCTGGCGGACGACCTCGCTGTCGCGCGAGGATATCGCTAAAATGTGGTGTGGGATCGTCGAGCGCATCCGCACGGTGCAATGATGAAACCAGCACGGACCGTCGCACTTGCCCTGGTAATCGCCCTCGCGCTCGCCGGCTGCGCGTCGCAGCCGCCGGCAGCGGGCCCCGAAGCCGGGACGCCTCCTCCCGCCCGCGCCGCACCGGGCGCACCCGGGCAGGCTTCGCCGGCAGCGCCGGCAGCTCCGAATCCGTTCGCGTCGATGCCGCCCCCCGCGGTCGCGGACCGGCTGCTTGCGCTCGATCCCCTGCATATCAGCCAACGCGATGTCCGCGAGACGCTGGCCAAGGGACCGGCACCGCGCATCATCCTGCTGCACGGCGGGGTCTTTCCCGTCTACCTGTTGATGAAGTCCTTCGGGGTCTTCCTCACCCGGATGGGCTACCCGGAATCGCGGATTCGCGATCCGGACAACGGTGACTGGTCCTACAGCCCCTACGACGACAGCGCCAAGCTGGCCGGAATGGTCGCGTGGGAATACGAGCACGACGGCATGCGTCCGATGCTGATCGGACACAGCCAGGGCGGGGTGCAGGCGATCAAGGTCCTGCACGAGCTTGCCGGCGACTTCGCGCCGTCGTTTCGGGTCTTCGATCCGCTGACCGGACGATTCGAGGACCGGACGACGATCGTCGATCCCTACAGCCACCGCCCGCGCCCGGTCGTCGGGCTGTCGGTCGCGTACGCGAGCGTCGTCGGCGCCGGGGGGCTCGCGTTCCTGATGCCCAACCAGTGGTCGATGATCGACCGGCTGGAAACGATCCCCGACACCGTCGACGAATTCACCGGCTATTCGATCGACGGCGACCTGATCGCCTGGACATTCCCAGGGGCGAGCGAACGATACCGTCGGTACGGCACCGCGAAAGTGCGCAACGTCGAGCTTCCGGTCGACTACAACCACATCTTCGTGCCCCTGGTGGCGCCGCTCGCGCGCGAGCCCGAGGTGCGCAACTGGATCGACGCCTACGTTCCGGGGGGTAAGCACGACACGTCGTCGCTGCCTGCCGACGCGCAGGGGCACGTGCTGTGGGCGGCCGACGTCTGGTACAGCATCAAGAAGCACTGGTGCCTGGAAGCGCAGCGGCTGGTGCGCGCATCTCGGGAGGGCAATAGAGAGGGCGATCGCCAGGGCCTGTAGGCCCGCGGAAAGCGCCGCGCGGCGAGAGCTGTCCGGGGCAGGTAAAATGCCGGCTTTCGCGTCGCGCCGTGATGGCGGCGTCCGGGCGGGCGGCGTGACGGGCCCGCGGCTGGCGACCGCGCTGCACTCGGCGCGTTTGCGCGCCCCACGCTCCGATACCCGATTGCTCCATCGATGACAGGCATCCTGGAAGGCCAAGTTGCGCTGGTGACCGGCGGTGCCCGCGGCATCGGGCGCGCGATCGCGAAGAAGCTCGCCGCGGCGGGCGCCGATGTCGCAGTCAACTATTACAACAGCCACGAGGACGCCGAAGCGCTATGCGCGGAATTGCGCGCGCTCGGCCGCCGCGCGGTCGCGATCCAGGGCAGCGTCGGGGTCCCCGACAGCGTCGACGAGATGTTCGAGACGCTGCGCTCGCACTTCGACCGTCTCGACATCGTCGTCAGCAATGCGGCGTCGGGCGTGCTGAGGCCGGTGATGGAAATGGGGCTCAAGCACTGGCGCTGGTGCGTCGAGACCAACGCGCTCGCGGTGAACCTGCTGGCGCAGCATGCCGTCCCGATGATGCAAAACGGCGGACGCATCATCGCGATGTCGAGCCTCGGCGCGCAGCGCGCGATGCCGGGCTACGGCTTCATCGGCGCGTCCAAGGCGGCGCTCGAGGCGCTGGTCCGCGCGCTGGCGCAGGAGCTGGGGCCCCGGGGCATTCGCGTCAACACGGTGAGCGCCGGCGTCGTCGACACCGACGCGCTCGCCTATTTCCCGAACCGGGAGCAGCTGCTCCAGAGTTTCGCACGGCGCAGCCCGGCCGGTCCGGTGCTGACCCCCGACGACGTCGCGGGCGCCGTCTTCCTGCTGTGCCTCCCCGAGGCCGCGATGATCAACGGCCATACGCTGGTCGTCGACGGCGGTTTCTGCATCTCCGGATGATGCGCGCCGCCGGGCCGACACGAGGACGTCCACGCGAGCGGCGCGCAGCGAAAGCTCGAAGAGGCCGCCCGCGAGCGTGGATGGCTGCCGACACGTGGTCATCGCGCAATGCGTTGCGGCGCAATGGGGCCGCAGCGAACTGCGGCCCCTCCGGGGGCAGCGCAGCGGCGAAGCCGCAAGCGTGGGGGGACCGATGACCCCGTCGGGGCTCGCCGGCAAGGCGGTGCTGGTGACCGGCGGCAGCCGTGGCATCGGGCGCGCGATCGTCGAGCTGTTCGCCGACGAAGCTGCGCAGGTGACGTTCTTCTATCGCGGCAACGCCGAGGCCGCGCAGGCGGTCATCGACGCATTGCACGCGGCGGGCCGCGACGCGCACGCCGAGCAGGTCGATGTGCGCGACACGGCGGCATGCCACGCCGCAGTCGAGCGCATCGCCGAGCGCGCCGGCCGCATCGACGTGCTGGTAAACAATGCAGGCGTGATCCGCGACAACCCGCTGACCGCGCTGTCCGACGAGGACGTGAAGGTGGTGCTCGACACCAACGTCGGCGGCGTGTTCAACGTCACCCGAGCCGTCGCGCCCTACATGGTGATGCAGCGCGCCGGATGCATCGTCAACCTGAGCTCGGTCGCGGGCGAGAAAGGCGGCCGCGGCCAGACGAATTACGCGGCGAGCAAGGGTGCGATCGACGCGTTCACTCGCGCGCTGGCGGTCGAGCTCGCGCCGCGGAAGATTCGCGTCAACGCGGTCGCCCCCGGCGTCATCGACACCGAGATGTCGCAGGCGGTGCGCGAACTTGCCGGTGACGAGGTAAAGGCGAAGATCCTGCTGAAGCGCTACGGAACGGCGCGGGACGTCGCCAATGCCGTGTGGTTTCTCGCGTCGGATTACGCGGCGTACATCACCGGACAGGTGTTCCACATCGACGGCGGGTTCAAGTTCGACTGAAGGGAGAAAGCGGTCATGTCTGAGACTCATGTCACGCAGGACGAAATCATGGCGGTGTTTCCGAAGGTCGCCGAGACGATGGCCGATGCGCTCGGCTGCGACGTCGACGAGATCAAGCCCGACGTGTCGCTGATCGAGGGCCTGGACGCCGAATCGATCGACTTTCTCGACATGGTGTTCCGGCTCGAGCGCGCGTTCAAGATCAAGATCCCGCGCGGGAAGATCGTCGAGAACGCGCGCGGCGACCTGCCGGATGTCGAGTTCGAGCAGAAAGGCATCGTCACCGACAAGGGTCTTGCGCAACTGAAGAGCTACCTGTCCGAGGTGCCGGCCGACCGCTTCAGAATCCCGATGAAGGTTGCCGACATTCCGCGGCTGTTCACGCCGACGACCTTCTGCAAGCTCGTCGTCCGCGCGCAGAAGGACGCGGCGGCGGCCGCCTGAGGTTCGCCCCGGGAGGATCGTCCGCAAGGGTCGCCTGGACGGGCCCGCCCGATGGGGTCAGACCCGGTTTCCTGCACCGTCTTCATGAGCGCCGACCAGCACCACTACGCCGCCTACTCGTTCGTCGACCGCATCGACGAGTTCGTCGCCGGCAGGCGTGCGCGCGGGAGCTTCGCGATTCCGCAGGATCTCGCGTCGTTCCCGTCGTGCTTCGTCGCCGAAGCCGTGGGCCAGCTCGCCGCATGGACCGCGATGGACAGGATCGACTTTCGCGGCAGGCCGGTCGCGGCGCTCGCGGCCGAGACGGTGTTCCACGCCGATGCGCGCCCCGGCCAGACGCTGACCCTCGAA
>DASYXO010000213.1:0-1911 GCA_035934825.1 Casimicrobiaceae bacterium | reverse complement strand
CGCTTTTTAAGATCCGTCCTAAATTAAGGGGTTGCGTGAGTAAGCTTAGACCAGGCCTCAACTGTTGCGCGATGGTATCGCGCAGCACGCAAGCCGCGGCCTGATCAGCGCCGGGTTGGCATGGGAATCGCCCGAGTCGCGCTGCCGGTCGCGGTCCCCCACGCGTTCGACTACTGGATCCCCGAGGGACTCGACGTACGGCGCGGCTCGGTCGTGCGCGTGCGCCTCGCGAATCGCAGCAGCGTCGGCGTCGTGGTCGGAATCGAATCCGCCCCGGAGGCCGGGCAGCGCGTTCAGCCGATCGACGAGGTCGTCGCGATCCCGCCGATCGCCGTCGAGATCCTGGACCTCGCCGAGTTCGTCGGTCGCTACTACCAGGCAGCGCCGGGACTCGCACTCGAGCTTGCAGTACCGCCGTCGAGCAAGGCTCGTTCGCGCCGAGGTGGCGGCGGCGTCGCCGGTGTCCCGCCACTCGCCCGTGCCTCGCACGCGCTGAACCCGGCGCAGCGCGCGGCAGCGCAGGCGATCCTCGACGCGCGCGGAACCTCCGCCGTCTTCATGCTGCATGGAATCACCGGCAGCGGCAAGACCGAGGTCTACCTCGCGGCTGCCGAGGATGCGGTGGAGCGCGGCGGCCAGGTGCTGATCCTGATGCCGGAGATCAACCTGACCCCGCAGTTCGAACTGCGCGTGCGTGCCGCGCTGCCCGGGATACCGGCGGTGACGCTGCACAGCGGCCTCGCCGCAGGCACCCGCCGCGCGAACTGGGATGCCGCGGCGAGCGGTGCCGCGCGGATCGTGCTCGGAACGCGGCTTGCCATGTTCACTCCGATGCCGGAGCTCGCGCTGGTCGTCGTCGACGAGGAGCACGACGATTCGTTCAAGCAGCAGGAAGGAGTCCGCTACCACGCGCGCGACCTTGCGATACTGCGCGCCCGCAGGCTCGGCGTACCGGTCGTCCTGGGGAGCGCCACGCCGTCGCTCGAGACCTGGGTGCGTGCGCGGCAGGGCCGCTACCGCGCGCTGGCGCTCCCGGCCCGCGCCGATCCGCGCGCGTCGCCGCCCGCAATCGCGTTCGCCCCGTTGCGCGGAACACGAATGCAGGACGGCCTCTCGCCGCCGCTGCGAGATGCCATTGCGCAGCGGCTTGCGCGCCGCGAGCAGTCGCTGCTGTTCATCAACCGCCGGGGCTACGCTCCTTCGCTCAAGTGCGCGTCATGCGCCTGGGAATCCGAATGCCCGCGCTGCGCGGCGCGGCTGGTGGTCCATCACGCGCCGGATCGCCTGCGCTGCCATCATTGCGCGCACGTCGAGCGCGTCGCCCGCGCATGTCCGCAGTGCGGCAATGTCGACCTGACGCCGCTGGGCTTCGGCACGCAGCGCCTCGAGCAGGTGATACGAACCGCGTTTCCGCAGGCGCGCGTCGCGCGTATCGACCGCGACACGACGAGGAGCCGCGGCGCTTTCGCCGCAGTCAGGCAGCAGGTCGAGGACTTCGAGGTCGACATCCTGGTCGGAACGCAGATGCTCGCCAAGGGTCACGATTTTCCGCGCCTCACGCTGGTCGGCGTCCTGGGCGCCGACAACGCGCTCTACAGCGCCGATTTCCGCGCAACCGAGCGCCTGGTCGCCCTGTTGATGCAGGTCGCAGGGCGCGCCGGTCGCGCCGGCCTGCCGGGGCAGGTGATCGTGCAGACCGATTTCCCCGCCCACCCCGTCTACCGGGCCCTGGCGACGCAGGATTACGCTACGTTCGCCGACGAGCTCCTCGTCGAACGCGAGGCGGCACAGCTGCCACCGGTCACGCGAGTCGCGCTGCTTGCGGCGGAGGCGCACTCGCGCGACGACGTCGATCGCTTTCTCGCCGCTGCCGTCGAAAAGGCGCGGGCGCTCATGGATGGGGCCGGCGGC
>DASYXO010000212.1:0-6332 GCA_035934825.1 Casimicrobiaceae bacterium | reverse complement strand
CGCTCGTCCAAGTCGAGAATACGCACAATCGCGCCGGCGGCATTGTCTTCCCGCAGGATGAGGCGGTGCTTATCTGCGCCGCGGCGCGCAGGCTGGGCATCGCCAGCTATCTCGATGGAGCACGCCTATGGAATGTCGCCGCGGCGACGGGCCGTCCATTGAATGACCTGGCCGCACCCTTCGACCTGGTTGGAGTCTCGCTTTCCAAGGGGCTGGGCGCGCCCGGCGGCTCGTTGCTTGCAGGCTCGCGGGACACCGTCGCGCGTGCGGTTCGCCACCGACGCATGATGGGGGGCGCCATGCGACAGGTGGGAATCCTCGCTGCGGCGGGCATCTTCGCCCTGGATAACAATCTGGCGCGCCTGATCGAAGACCATGCGAACGCCCGCCTCGTCGCAGCACGTCTCGCAAAGAGCCAACGCATTGTCATCGATCCTGCAACCGTTCAGACCAACATCCTGGTATTTGGCCTGGCCCCGGACGCACCCGATGCCGCGACCCTCGTCGCCAATGCGCGCGACAGCGGTGTGTTGATCAACGCCTTCGGGCCGCGCACGGTCCGCGCAGTCACCCACCTCGACGTATCGCGCGACCAATGCATTCTGGCTGCCGACGTCCTGGCGGAGCTTGCCGGCGGCTCGACGGCCTGAGGTCTCGCGTCAGGGACGAGTCTCGGGATCGAGCTGTCGAGCGGGCCGCGCTCCCGGCAGCGCTAGCGCAGCGCGAGCGTGAGGCCGAGCGGGACGAACACGACGGCCAGCAGGTTGCCGGTCAGCACGATCGACGCGACTTTCGCGGGCTCCTGCCCGAACTGCTCGGCGACCATGAAGTTGAGCACCGCGGGCGGCAGGCTCCCGAAAATGATCAGCAGGCCCTGCTGCGTGGACGTGAGCCCCAGGGCCTGCGCGAGCAGCGCCGCGATGGCGATTCCTGCAAGCGGGCAGACGATCCCGCCGATCAGGCCGAGGTGCCAGTCGGCAAAGCTCGCCTCGTACAGTCGCGCGCCCAGCGACAGGAGCATCATCGGAATCAGCGCGTCGCCGACGAGCTTGATCGCGACGGACAGCCATTCGGGCATCGGGGGATGGGCAATTGCGAACGCGAAGCCCAGCACGGTCGAGATCACCATCGGGTTGCGCAGCAGGTTCCCGAAGCGCGCATGGTGGTCGATGATCCAGGCGCCCACCGTGAACTGCAGCAAATTGGAGATCGTGAACAGCGCCACCATCGGCGAGAAGCCGGCGGCGCCGTAGGCGAGCACCGCGAGCGGCAGTCCCATGTTGCCGCAGTTGTTGAACATCATCGGCGGAACGAAGGTCCGCGCGCTGGTGTCGAGCAGCTTCGCGAACGGCCAGGCGAGCAGCCCCGAGCCGAGCACGACGCCGATGCTGCCGACGAGCAGCATCTTGTTCGCAGCGACGTCGAAGCCGCTGCTGGTCAGCGCCGAAAACACGAGTGCCGGGGCCAGCACGTTCATGCTGATCCGGTTGACCATCGACATGTCGGGCTTGACCCGCCATGCGTACGCCCAACCGAAGGCGATGACCGAGAAGACCGGCAATATGATGCCGAGGATGCGGGCGAGCAATTAGAGGATGTATTGCGCGAGATTGTCGTCGCCGGCGATCCCCGCGAGCCTGTCGTCGACATACGCGGCGTCGATGACGATGGTTTCGCCGGTATGCCGCGTCGCGTGGAATGAGATCTCCTCCAGCAGGCGCTCCATCACCGTGTAGAGCCTGCGCGCGCCGATGTTCTCCTGGCGCTCGTTGACGGCATGGGCGATCTGCGCCAGGCGGCGAACGCCGTCGGACGCGAACTCGAGATGCACCTGCTCGGTGCCGAGCAGTGCCTGGTACTGCCGCGTCAAGCAGGCGTCGGTCGAGGTCAGGATGCGCTCGAAATCCTCGACCGAAAGCGAATTGAGTTCGACGCGGATCGGCAGCCGCCCCTGGAGCTCGGGAATGAGGTCCGAGGGCTTCGACAGGTGGAAGGCGCCCGATGCGATGAACAGGATGTGATCGGTCCTGATCATTCCGTACTTGGTCGCGACCGTCGTTCCCTCGACCAGCGGCAGCAGGTCGCGCTGCACGCCCTGGCGCGACACGTCGGCGCCCTGGACGTCGCCGCGGACGGTGATCTTGTCGATCTCGTCGATGAACACGATCCCGTTCTGCTCGGCGGCGGCGAGCGCGCGCTGCTTGATGTCGTCGTCGTTGATCAGCTTCGCAGCCTCGTCGTCGGTCAACTGGCGCAGCGCCTCTGCCACCCGCATCTTGCGGACCTTGCGCCGGCCGGTGCCCATCTGCTGGAACATGCCCTGGATCTGCGCGGTCAGGTCCTCCATGCCGGGTGGTGCCATGATGTCCATCTGCGGCATGGCCGCGGCGACCTCGATCTCGACCTCCTTGTCGTCGAGCTGCCCTTCACGCAGCATCTTGCGGAATCTCTGGCGCGTCGCGGAATCGGCCGGGCGCATGTCGTGGAAGTTGACCTCGCGCGCGGGTGGCAGCAGCACGTCGAGGATGCGTTCCTCGGCGGCGTCGGCGGCGCGGTCTTTGACGGCGCGCGTCTCGGACTCGCGCATCTGCTTGACCGACACCTCGACCAGGTCGCGCACGATCGTGTCGACGTCGCGGCCCACGTAGCCGACCTCGGTGAACTTGGTCGCCTCGACCTTGACGAAAGGCGCGTCGGCCAGCCGCGCGAGGCGCCGGGCGATCTCGGTCTTTCCGACCCCGGTCGGACCGATCAACAGGATGTTCTTGGGCGTGATCTCCTGGCGCAGCGGCTCGGGGACCTGTTGCCTGCGCCATCGATTGCGCAGCGCGATCGCGACCGCACGCTTGGCCGCGTCCTGCCCGACGATGTGCTTGTCGAGCTCGGACACGATTTCTTCGGGCATCATCGGCAATGGCATGGCGTCGACGCGTGCTGGGGCAAACAAAATGCCGCCGGTGTCGCGGCGGCTTGGCGGGCGATGGAACAGGCCTGCATTGTACGCTGCGACCCTTGCGCGGCAGCAGCCGATCCGCCGCGAGCCCGTGCATTCGAAGCGGACGCAAGAGGGCGCCGCGGTGATCCCGTATCATCGCGACCTGGAGCGAGGGATTCGGGGCAATGACTGAATGCGGGAGTGAATTCGAGGGATCGCGGCAACGGCCGTCGTTGCGCGACCGGAGCCGGCGACCCGGGGATCGAAGCCCCTCGAACCGGCGTGCGCTCGCGGCGGGTGCGTGCATGCTCGCGGTCCTCGCCCTCGGCGCGTGCGCGAGCTTCCGGGAATCGGCCGCTGCGCATGGGCCATCGGCGCCGCCGTCTGCGGCGAAGCGGGGCCTGGGCCAGGGGGCGCAACTGCGCGCCATCGGCGGGTCGGCGGTCACGGGCCTGGTGCGCGTTGTCGACCGCGACGACGGTGCGACGGTGACCGTCGCTGCGTTCAACCTGCCGATCGGCGAGTTCCGCATCGCAATCCAGCAGACCCCGAACTGCACGTCGCCGAACGGTTTCTCCGCCGGACCGGCATGGGCGCCGCCCGCGTCGAAGCGCAAGCCGGCCGACCTCGTATCGGTGCTCGTCGCCAACGCGAACGGCATCGCCCAGGCGTCGGAGTTCGTCGCCGGCCTGCGGGAGACCGGCGTGAACGGCGTGGCCGGGCGCAGCGTCGTCGTCTATGCCGGCTCCAGGGTCAGCGACGCGCGCCCCGACGTGCCGAACGAACGCATCGCCTGCGGCGTGTTCGAGCCTGTACAGCCGCCCCGATTCTGAATCGACACGACCGGAGTACGACGCAATGGGATTCCTTGCCGATCGCCGCCTGCTGATCACGGGCGTCCTGTCGACGCGCTCGATCGCCTACGGCGTCGCGAGAGCCTGTCATCGCGAGGGTGCGATCCTCGCGTTCACGTATGCCACCGAGGAGCTGAAGGACCGCGTCGTCAAGGTCGCTGCCGAGTTCGGCGGCTGTCCGGTGCTGCCCTGCGACGTGAGCTCCGACGACCAGATCGGGGCGCTGTTCGAGCGCCTGAGACGCGAGTGGGGCGGCCTCGACGGCCTGCTGCACTCGATCGCGTTCGCGCCGCGCGAGGCGCTCTCGGGGGATTTCCTCGAAAGCCTGTCGCGCAGCGCATTCGCCACCGCGCACGACATCTCGAGCTACAGCTTCGCGGCGCTCGCCAAAGGCGCGCGGCCGCTGCTGGCGGGGCGCAATGCGTCGCTGGTCACGCTGACCTACCTGGGCGCCATGCGGGCAGTCGCGAACTACAACGTCATGGGACTGGCCAAGGCGAGCCTCGAGGCCAACGTACGCTACCTCGCCGCGACGCTGGGGCCCGAGGGCACGCGGGTGAACGCCATATCGGCCGGGCCGATCAAGACGCTGGCGGCGGCGGGAATCGGCGGTTTCTCGACCATCCTGCACTTCGTCGAGCAGTCCGCGCCGTTGCGCCGCAACGTGTCGATCGACGAGATCGGCAACGTGGCGGCGTTTTACTTTTCGTCGCTGTCCTCTGCGATCACCGGCGAAGTGACCTATGCCGACGCCGGCTTCTCGAACGTCGCTGCCGGTCTCGGCGAGTAGCGGCCGGGGCGTCGGCCGGACCGCGGCGGCAGCGTGCCGGGCGACGGCGCGAGCAGTCACGTGAAAGCAAGCAGCTTCGACGCCGTCGTCATCGGCGCAGGCCACAATGGGCTTACCTGCGCCGCCTACCTGGCGGGCGCCGGGCAGTCGGTGTGCGTCGTCGAGCGCCGCGATGTCGTCGGCGGCGCGGCCGTCACCGAGGAGTTCCATCCCGGTTTCCGCAATTCGACCGCGAGCTACACGGTGAGCCTGCTTGCGCCGCAGGTGATCGCGGAGCTCGATCTCGCGGCGCACGGTCTCACCATCGTCAAGCGGCCGATCTCCAACTTTCTTCCGCTGCCGGACGACCGAAGCCTGAAGGTCGGTGGCGGACTGGCCGCGACGCAGGCCGAGGTCGCCAAGTTCTCCGCCAGGGACGCCGCGCGCCTGGCGGACTACTACGCGATGCTGTCGCGCGTGGCCGATGTCCTGCGCGGACTCCTGCACGTGACCCCACCGAATCCCCGCGCGGGGCGTGGGGTGCGCCTGGCGCTGGCCATCGACGCCTGGAAAGCCTCGAGGCCGTTTCGGGCGCTCGACCGCGCGGCACAGCGCGATGCGCTCGACCTCTTCACCAAGAGCGCCGGCGAAATCCTCGATCGCTGGTTCGAGTCGGATCCGATCAAGGCGGCATTCGGCTTCGACGCGGTCGTCGGCAACTTCCAGAGTCCGTACGCACCGGGCTCGGCATACGTGCTGCTCCATCACGTGTTCGGCGAAGTGAACGGGGAGCGCGGGCAGTGGGGTCACGCGCTGGGCGGCATGGGCGCGATCACGCAGGCGATGGCGAAGGAATGCGCAATCCGCGGCGTCGCGATCCGGACCTCGAGCGCGGTCGCCCGCGTGATCGTCGAGAATGGACGTGCGGCCGGCGTCGAGCTGGCGAGCGGCGAGACGATCCATTCCCGCCGCGTCGTCGCGAACGTCAATCCCAAGCTGCTGTTCGGCGAGCTGGTCGCGCCCGAGCATGTCGATGCCGATTTTCGCGATCGCATCGATGGCTATCGCTGCGGTTCGGGAACGTTCCGGATGAACGTCGCGCTCGCCGAGCTGCCCGATTTCCGCTGCCTCCCGGCCGCGACGCCACAGGCGCATCACGGCGCGGGCATCATCGTCGCACCCTCGCTGGGCTACATGGAGCGTGCGTACTTCGACGCGAAGCTTCGCGGCTGGTCGTTCGAGCCGATCGTCGAGCTGCTGATCCCCTCGGTCGTCGATCCTTCGCTCGCGCCGCCCGGCAGGCACGTCGCGAGCCTTTTCTGCCAGCATGCGCACCCGAGCATCGGCGAGGTGCGGCGCGGAACGACCTGGGACGATCATCGCGACGAGGTCGCCGACCTGATGATCGCCACCGTCGATCGCGTCGCGCCCAATTTCGGGCGCAGCGTCCTCGGCCGTCGCGTGCTGTCGCCGCTCGATCTCGAGCGCGAGTTCGGGCTCGTGGGCGGCGACATCTTCCACGGTGCGCTCGCCCTCGACCAGTTGTTCTCGACGCGGCCGGTACTGGGCAATGCCGATTACCGGATGCCGGTGCCCGGCCTCTACCTGTGCGGCGCGGGCGCGCACCCGGGCGGGGGCGTGACCGGCATCCCCGGCCGCAATGCCGCGCGCGAGATTCTCAAGGATGTGAAACGGGGCCGGCCCGGCCGCCGCGCGCAGCGCTGAGCACGTGCATCGCCGATGCGCCGCACGGCTCCCGCAGGGGGCCGGCGGT
>DASYXO010000183.1:0-8397 GCA_035934825.1 Casimicrobiaceae bacterium | reverse complement strand
CTCGAGCCGGCCGCTCGCGGTCAGGAACACGACACCGCTGCGAGGTTCGAGGCGATAATGAAGCATCGGGGAAGGGCTCCGGTCAGCTGCCGCTCCCGCGCATGCAAGGCGATCCATGCGCGACCCGGCGTCGGAAATAATGCGTTCGATTGCCGCCATCGCCGATGGTTCCGCAGAACGAGGTGACTCGATGCCCGAGATTTCCGGTCCGCAATGGTCGCGGCTCGCCGACGCCGCCCGGCGCGCGAGCGCCAACGCGCATTGCCCGTACAGCCGGTTCCGTGTCGGCGCCGCAGTTCTCACCGGCGACGGCGAGATCGCGATCGGATGCAACGTCGAGAACGCATCCTACGGCCTCACCGTATGCGCGGAGCGCAATGCGGTGTCGCGAGCGGTCGCCGACGGCGCCCGCAGCGTCGACGCCATCGTCGTGTTTACGCCGACGGCGGAGCCGGTGACACCCTGTGGCGCCTGCCTACAGGTGATTTCGGAATTCGGACGCAACGCCCGGATTCGCTGTCTTTGCGACGGACCGGCGATCCTGGAATTCGGTGTCGCCGATCTGCTTCCCAGCGCTTTCTCAAAATTGGGGTCAGAGCCGTAATACTTCATCGGGCACCGGCGTGGAGCGCGAAAGCGGCGACGCGCAGTATCACAGCTCTGACCCCAATTACAGGTTCTGACCCCAATTACAGGTTGGGGGCGAGGCGACGGCGAGCCGTGTCGATGTCGATCCCGCTGCGCGCTGCGAAATCCTCGAGCTGGTCCTGCCCGATCTTGCCGACGGCGAAATAGCGCGCATCGGGATGCGCGAGGTAGAAGCCCGACACCGAGGCGGCCGGCAACATCGCGTAATGCTCGGTGATCTGCATGCCGGCCGCGCCGGCATCCAACGCCGCAAACACCTCGCCTTTGACTGCGTGATCGGGACAGGCAGGATAACCGGGGGCGGGGCGGATGCCGCGATATTCCTCGCGGATCAGCGCGGCGCTGTCCAGCGCCTCGCCCGCCGCATAGCCCCACAGCTCGGTGCGCACCTTGCGATGCAGCCATTCGGCGAGGGCCTCGGCAAGCCGGTCGGCGAGCGACTTCAGCATCAGCGCGGAATAGTCGTCGTTGGCCCCCTTGTACGCCACGACGCGTTCCTCGACTGCGCCGCCGGCGGTGACGGCGAACGCGCCAACATAGTCGCGCAGGCCCGAGCTCGCCGGCGCGACGAAATCGGAAAGGCAGTAGTTCGGCTTGCCCGCCGGACGCTCGTTCTGCTGGCGCAGGTTGCGCCAGACGAGGAGCGGAAGCGCGCGCGTCTCATCGGTCCACAGCACGACGTCGTCGCCATCGGAACCCGCCGGCCAGAAGCCGACGGCGGCGTTGGCGGTCAGCCAGCGCTCGCCGACTATGCGCGCGAGCATCGCCTTGCCTTCGGCATGCAGGCTGCGCGCGGCCTCGCCGACCAGCGGATCGTCGAGAATCGCGGGATAGGGGCCCGAAAGCTCCCAGGCCTGGAAGAACGGCCCCCAGTCGATGTGCTGCGCGACCTGGCGCAGGTCGACGTTCGCGAGCAGGCGGCGGCCGGTGAACGTCGGCACCGGCGGGACATAGCCGGCCCAGTCGGCGGCGAACGCATTCGCGCGCGCGCCGGCCAGCGAGACCAGCTTGGGCCCGCGCTTGGCAGCGTGCTGGGTGCGGATGGTCGCGTAGTCCTCGGCGACCTGGGCGACAAACGCGTCGCGATGCTCCGCCGAGAGCAGGCGGGTCACGACGCCGACGGCGCGCGACGCGTCGGGAACGTACACGGTCGGCCCGGCGCTGTAATGCGGCGCGATCTTCACTGCCGTATGCACGCGCGAGGTCGTCGCGCCGCCGATCAGCAGCGGCAGCGTGAAGCCTTCGCGCTGCATCTCGCCTGCGACGTGCGCCATCTCCTCGAGCGACGGGGTGATGAGCCCGGACAATCCGATCGCGTCGGCGTTGTGCTCGCGCGCCGCAGCCAGGATCTTCTGCGCAGGCACCATGACGCCAAGGTCGATGACATCGAAATTGTTGCACTGGAGGACGACGCCGACGATGTTCTTGCCGATGTCGTGGACGTCGCCCTTGACCGTCGCGGTGACGACCAGGCCTTTCGATCGCGCCGCCGTGCCGGCTGCCGCCTTCTCGGCCTCGATGAACGGGATCAGGTGCGCAACCGCCTGCTTCATCACCCTCGCGCTCTTTACAACCTGTGGCAGGAACATCCTGCCCGCGCCGAACAGGTCACCGACAATGTTCATGCCCGCCATCAGCGGCCCTTCGATGACCTCGATCGGGTGCCCGCCGCGCGCGGCGACCGCGGCGCGCGCCTCTTCGGTGTCATCGACGATGAAGCTCGTGATGCCCTTGACCAGCGCGTGCGACAGGCGCTCGCCCACACCCGCCTGTCGCCATGCGAGATCCTCGACGGCCTTCTTCCCCTGCGCCTTGTAGGATTCGGCGAAGGTGACCAGCGCCTCGGTCGCGCTTCCACCATCCGCACGGGGACGGTTCAGCACCACGTCCTCGACCAGGCTGCGCAGCTGCGGATCGAGCTCGTCGTAGACGCCGAGCTGGCCCGCGTTGACGATGCCCATCGTCAGGCCCGCGCGGATCGCGTGGTAGAGGAACACCGTGTGGATCGCCTCGCGCACCGCGTCGTTGCCGCGGAAGCTGAAGCTGACGTTGGAGATGCCGCCCGACACCTTGGCGTGGGGCAGGTGCTCGCGGACCCATCGCGTCGCACGGATGAAATCGACCGCGTAGCGCGCGTGCTCGTCGATGCCGGTGGCGATCGCGAACACATTGGGGTCGATGACGATGTCTTCGGGCGGGAATCCGACCGTGTCGACCAGCAGATCGTAGGCGCGGCGCGCGACCTCGGTCCGGCGCTCGAAGCTGTCGGCCTGGCCGCGCTCATCGAAGCACATGACGACGGCCGCGGCGCCGTAGCGGAGGACGAGCCTCGCCTGGCGGAGGAACTCGGCCTCCCCTTCCTTCATCGAGATCGAGTTGACAATCGGCTTGCCCTGCACGCACTTGAGGCCGGCCTCGATGATCTCCCACTTCGACGAATCGATCATTACCGGCACACGCGCGATGTCGGGCTCGACGGCGATCAGGCTCAGGAAGCGGACCATTGCCGCCTTCGAGTCGAGCATCGCCTCGTCCATGTTGACGTCGATGATCTGCGCGCCGCTTTGCACCTGCGATCGCGCGACCTCGACTGCCGCCGCGAAATCGCCGGAGAGGATCAGCTTGGCGAAGGCGCGCGAACCCGTGACATTGGTCCGCTCGCCGACGTTGACGAACAGCGAATCATCACCGATGTTGAGCGGCTCTAGGCCGGCCAGGCGCATGACGCCCGGGACCTTCACTGCGTCGCGCTCAGGCAACCGCCGGCTCCGCTTCCGCCGGCAGCCTGCGCGGAGGAACGGCCCTGACGGCATCGGCGATCGCCCGGATATGCGCAGGGGTGGTCCCGCAACAGCCGCCGACGAGGTTGACGAAGCCGCTGCGGGCGAATTCACCGAGCAGACCCGCGGTCTCCGCCGGCGTTTCGTCGTAGCCGGTGTCCGACATCGGGTTCGGCAGCCCGGCATTCGGATAGCAAGAGATGTGCGTATCCGCGACCCGCGCGAGCTCTTCGATGTAGGGACGCATCAGGGCGGCCCCCAGCGCGCAGTTGAGCCCCACGGCCAGCGGGCGGACATGGCGCACCGAGTTCCAGAAAGCCTCCGGCGTCTGGCCCGAGAGCGTGCGCCCCGACGCGTCGGTGATCGTCCCCGACACGATGATCGGCAGCCGCCCGCCGTGGCGGTCGAACGCCGCTTCGATCGCGAACAGCGCCGCCTTGGCGTTCAGCGTGTCGAACACCGTCTCGACCAGCAGGATGTCGACACCCCCCTCGATCAGCGCGTCGGCGGCCTCGGCATACGCGGCGACGAGCTCGTCGTAGGTCACATTGCGCGCCCCCGCATCGGCGACATCGGGTGATATCGACGCGGTGCGGTTGGTCGGCCCCAGCGCCCCGGCGACGAAACGTGGCCGGCCGGGCGTTTTCGACGTCCACCGGTCCGCGCACTCGCGCGCGATCCTGGCACCCGACGCGTTGATCTCGCCGACGTGGCTCTCCATCCTGTAGTCGGCCTGCGCGATGCGCGTCGCGTTGAAGGTGTTGGTCTCGATGATGTCGGCGCCAGCCTCGAGGTAGGCGTCGTGGATCGACCGCACCGTCGCCGGCAACGTGACCGAGAGGACGTCGTTGTCGCCCTTGAGGTCATGCGGGTGGTCGTGGAACGGGCCGCGGAAATCGCCCTCGTTGAGGCGGCACTGCTGGATCATCGTGCCCATCGCGCCGTCGAGGACCAGAATGCGCTGCGCGAGAAGTCGCGCGATTTCGGCGGTATGATCTGGTTGCATCGGACTGGAAAGCACGCGCCGCGCCTGCGACGACCCCAAATTTTCATTCTAGCATTCGACGATGAAGCACCTGAAGCCTCGCGAAGCCTTCGACTTCCTGCACCAGCACCCGCAGGCGGTGATGATCGATTGCCGCAGCGAAATGGAATACCTGTTCGTCGGCCACCCCGCAGGGGCCCACCACGTCGCCTGGAACGAGGCGCCCGACTGGGACGTAAACCCGCATTTCGTCGGGCAGGTGAAGAAAGTGGCGAGCATGAATCGCCCGGTCGTGCTCATCTGCCGCAGCGGGCAGCGCTCGACCGCTGCAGGCGAGGAGCTCGAGCGGGCTGGATTCACCGAGGTGTACAACGTCGTCGACGGCTTCGAGGGTCCGCTGGACGAAGGTCACCACCGCGGGACGGTCGGTGGCTGGCGCAAGGAGGGCCTGCCCTGGGAGCAGACCTGACGTACCGACGCAAAGCCGCCCCGGCTCAGGCGAGCGCGAGTGACATCCACGCAGCGCCCGGCAGGGGATTGTCGCAATAGCGTTCGCATTCGCGGAATCCGAGCGAAGCATAGAGCGCGCGCGCTTCGCCCATCGTCGCCAGCGTGTCGAGCCTGAGCTCGCGATAGCCGATGCCGCGTGCCCGCGCGATGAGCGCGTTCATCAGCGCGCGCCCGAGACCGCAGCCCCGCGCCGCGGGGTCGACGTACAAGCGCTTGACTTCCCCGAGGTCGACCGGCGCGGCATCGACGCGCGCGTCCACATCGCCCCGCAGCGGGCGCAGGGCAACGCAACCGACGTCGGCATCCGCGCAGCGCCCAAGCAGCAGGCCGCCGCGCGGTGGTGCGTACTCGCCCGGCAGCCCGGCAAGCTCCGCGGCGAAGCCCTGGAAACACAGGTCGACAGCCAGGGACGCCGCGTATGCCTCGAACAGGCGTCGCGCGGACGCGATGTCCAACGCCCCGTCGGCGACGCGAATCAAGCACGGGGTCATGGGTTCATCGGGTCACGGCGTGCAGGTGCCGGACCTGAGCTCGCTTCCGGTGTACTTGCCCTGCAGCTCCTCGAGCTTCGCGGCGACCACTGGCGACGGATTGCGGACGACGAGCATCGTCTGCGTGATCGACTGCTGCCGCGGCGCGGCGTGTGCTTCGGTGATGCCGCGTGCAGCCAACGCCTGAACGCGCGCGGTCGCCGCGTTCTGGGTGCGGAAAATGCCCAGCGAAACGGCGAATCGACCGTTACCGGAATCGACGACCGACAGATCGTCGATCGACAGCGCGCGCAACTGCGTGACGCGGCGATCGGCGGCGGCGCGCGTCGGCATCGGGCCGAGGCTCACCCACCAGGCGTCGGCCACCGTCACCTGATGCTGCGACAATTGGCGGCCCAGTTTCAACGCGTCGAGGTCGACCTGGGCCTTCGCGCGGTCGGCATCGGAGAATGGCCCCCACTGGGTGCAGACGTCGGCAGGCGTCGACGACTGCGCCGGGGCCTGCGTCGACGCCTGCGCCACGCCTTGCGCGGGCGCCGCAGCCGGCGAATGCGGCGGCGGGCTCGCGCCCGGGGGCGGTACCGACCCGGCCCCAGGCGCCTGCGACTGGGCGCGTGCCGCAATCGGACTCCTGTCGAGACCCAATGCGCCGACCTGCTGGGGCGTCAGCAGCTTGATGCTGTCGGGCTGGATCTGCCTGGCGAGTCGACCCGGTTCGCTGACCGACGCCTGGTCGAGGCGTGCATACGCGAAAAGCAGTGCGTTGGCGAGTAGCAGCAGGAATACGGCGAGGCGCATCGTATCGGGGTCTGGCGACGAACGTCGACGGCGGGCAACGACGGGACTCGCAGCGTCCGGGCTAGCGCGACTGCGAAGCGAGGACCAGCACGCCTTCGAGCACCAGATTATCCACGCGCTCGAGCGGCGCCGACAGCTGCGGTGCAATCTCCTGCGCGCCGCCGCCCGCGAGATAGCACACCACCTCGGCCCCGTCGCGCGCGAGCTTGCCGCGCATCTGCTCGACCGCTCCGCACACCGCCTGGAGTGCGCCCGAGCGCAGCGCGTCGGGCGTGCTCGTCGGAAAATCCTGGAACGCCCCCGGCGTCACGCGCAGGCCCGCAGTGTTGTCGGCCAGCGATTGCAGCATCAGATGGATCCCGGGCACGATCAGCCCGCCGCGAAAAGCGCCGTCGCCGTCGAGAGCGTCGATGGTCACGGCAGTGCCGGCGTTGACAACGATCGCCGGGCGTGGCAGCGCACCGCGCGCCATTTCGCGCCGGCGCGCTGCGACCAGCGACGCCCAACGGTCGGCGCCGAGCTGCGCCTGGTTCGTGTAGCGGTTCGCGACGCCCCCTGCCTGCGGGCTCGCATGCTGCCATTCCATGGTCAGCCGCCAGCGCGCGATCTGTCCTTCGACGCGCACGCGCGCGGCCTCGCCTGCGACATTGACGCCGACCGCGCGCGCCGGCCGCTCGAGGTTCTGCCAATCGCGAACTGCAAGCGAGCCGATGTCCTGATTGGAGACTGCACCCTGTGCGACCCACCCGCGCGGTCCGCGCAACCCCCATTTCATTCGGCTGTTGCCGACGTCGACGACGAGGACTTCGTTCACGATCGATGCGCGGGCCCCCCCCTGCTGGCTGCAGGAGAGAGCGGCAGCGAGGGAATCCCCGCGCGACCCGCGAATACGGGCTCAGGCGCGACGCAGCGAGATCTCACCGGCGAGAAAGCGCGCGCGCCGGGGTCCGTCCGCCAGCACCAGCGCTCCGGTGCTGTCGACGCCGGCGACCGTGCCCTTGACGCTGGCACCATCGGGGAGCAGCAGCTTGACGAGCTTGCCCTGGTACGCATGGCGACGTTGCCACTCGCCGGCGAATGGCGCGAAGCCGTGCTGCGCATACGTGGAAAGGCTCTTCGCAAGCTCGTTGGCGAGCCTCGCAAGCAGGCGGTTGCGGTCGATCGGGGGAGCGCCACGCCCGGCCACCGCCGCGAGGTCACTGGCCGGCTGCGCGATATCGCGCTTCATCGCAGTGGGCAGCCGGACGTTGAGACCGACGCCGACGACGACCGTCGACGGGCCGAGCGCGTCGCCATTGAGCTCGACGAGGATTCCGCCGACCTTCAGATGGCGATGGATCAGGTCGTTGGGCCATTTCAACTCGACGCCGGGGAGCCCTTCGGCCTCCAGCGCGTGGATGACCGCGACGCCGACCGCCAGCGAAAGTCCGGCGACGAATCCGGCGCCCTGCTCAAAGCGCCAACCCAGCGAAAACGTCAGGCTGCCGCCCGCCACCGCCGTCCAGACCCGCCCGCGGCGACCACGTCCTGCGGTCTGCCACTCGGCCGCCAGCAGCGCCCCGTGGATATCGCGCCTTGCGGCGCGGCGCAGCAGCTCGCTGGACGTCGAATCGACCTGGTCGATCACCTCGACGGATAGGGCCGGATGTGCCTCGACCGGCGGCGAGCTCGACGGCAACGCCAAGTCGTCGTCGTTGGCGGCGGGCAGGAGCGGCGTCTTGGCATCGGCAGCCGCCACCTGAACGCCGAGACTTCGCAACGCCTTGCGGACCTCGTCGGCATCGAGGAAATCGGGAGTGGCAAGCAGCCGGTAACCCCGGCCACGCACGCGCTCGAGCGCCAGACCGGCGGTCTCTGCCTGCTTAAGGAGCTGAGATACGCGAGCGCGCGTCAAACCCACCGTCGCAGCGAGGTCTTCGCCGGAGTGGAAAGCGCCGTCGGAAAGCTGGCGCAGCAGCGAGAATCCGAGTGGAGTAAGCACTAACAAACAAGACCGTAGCAAACGTGGGATTCTAGCAGAATCAACGCGCAATTGCACGCATTCCGCGCCACTGCATCCGGCGAAACCCGGAGCTGGCATCCGGCAAATGCGGCCGGCGGCGCCCGTTCCCAAGCCCCGAAAAATGGGGTCAGAGCTGTATTACCTCGCGCGGGAAATGGCGTCAGCGCTGGGAAACGGGGTTGG
>DASYXO010000167.1:0-7584 GCA_035934825.1 Casimicrobiaceae bacterium | reverse complement strand
TCGCTGCCCTGTCCGCGCTGACGCTGGCCTCCGGCGAGATGGTCGAGGAGAGGCGCGTCGCGCTCGTCCAGAAAATCGGCGAGAACATCGCGCTGCGCCGCTTCGCGCGGGTCGACGCCAAGGGCTCCATCGCATCCTATGTCCACGGATCGAGGATCGGCGTGCTGGTCGATGTCACGGGCGGTGACGCCGTGCTCGGCAAGGATGTCGCGATGCACATCGCGGCAAGCAAGCCAATGGCGGTCAGCCGGGAGCAGGTCCCCGCCGACGTCGTGGCGAAGGAGCGCTCGATCGCGGCGGCCCGGGCGGCCGAATCCGGCAAGCCGGCGAACATCGTCGAGAAGATGGTCGAGGGCGCAGTCGCAAAGTTCCTCTCCGAGGTCACGCTGCTCGCGCAGGTCTTCGTCAAGAGCGACAAGGAGACCGTCGGCGACATCGCCAAGGCGCAGGGCGCGACGATCAACGGGTTCGTGCTCTACGTCGTCGGCGAGGGCATAGAGAGGCGCAAGGACGATTTCGCCGCCGAGGTCGCGGCGATGAGCCGGGCCTGACCCTGAAGCCATCGGCGCTCGTTCGAGGTCGATTCTTGCCGGAGCCTACGCGATGAGTCCTCCCGACAGCGCCGCCCAGGCGACAGCAGCACCCGCGGCCAGCGAGGCGCCTTCGAGCGCCACGGCGCCGGCGTATCGGCGCATCCTGCTCAAGCTCTCTGGCGAGGCGCTGATGGGCAGCGACAGCTACGGCATCGAGCGCGAGACCATCGACCGCATCGTCGCCGAGGTCGCGGAGGTCGCGCGCCTCGGGGTACAGGTGGCGATCGTCATCGGGGGCGGCAACATCTTCCGCGGCGTCGCGCCGGGCGCCGCGGGAATGGACCGTGCGACGGCCGATTACATGGGCATGCTCGCGACGCTGATGAATGCCCTCGCGCTGCAGGACGCGTTTCGCCGCGCGGGCGTGGAGTCGCGCGTGCAGTCCGCGCTGCGCATCGACCAGGTGGCCGAGCCGTACATCCGCGGCAGGGCGCTGCGGCATCTCGAGCTCAACCGGGTCGTCATCTTCGCCGCGGGAACGGGAAACCCGTTCTTCACCACCGATACCGCGGCGGCCCTGCGCGGCCGCGAGATGGGTGTCGACATCGTTCTCAAGGCTACCAAGGTCGACGGCGTGTACACGGCAGATCCGCTGAAGGATGCCACCGCCCGCCGCTACGCCTCCCTCACCTTCGACGAGGCGATCGTCAAGAACCTCAAGGTAATGGATGCGACCGCGCTCGCCCTCTGCCGCGACCAGAACATGTTGCTCAAGGTGTTCTCGATCTTCGTTCCGGGCGCCCTGAAGCGCGCGGTCCTCGGCGAGGACGAGGGGACGCTCGTGCATTGTTGAATTTCCCCACATCCCAATGCTCGCCCCGCTCGCGGGGAGAGGGGGCGCGACGCGGAGGCGTCGAGCCGGCGAAGGGAACGAACCGGATGACCCGATCATGATCAGCGACGTGAAGAAAACCGCCGAACAGAGGATGGCGAGATCGATCGAGACGCTGAAGGCCGATCTCGCGAAGGTGCGCACCGGCCGCGCGCACACCGGCCTGCTCGATCACATCCACGTCGACTACTACGGATCCCAGGTGCCCTTGTCGCAGGTCGCCAACGTCACGCTGGCCGATCCGCGGACGATCGGCGTGCAGCCCTGGGAGAAGAAGATGATCCAGGTGATCGAGAAGGCAATTCGCGACTCGGACCTCGGACTGAATCCGGCGACCTCCGGGGATCTCATCCGCGTGCCGATGCCGGCGCTGACCGAGGAGCGCCGCCGCGACCTGATCAAGGTCGTCCACAAGGAAACCGAAGCCGCCAAGGTAGCCGTACGCAACATCCGGCGCGATGCGAACGAGCACCTGAAGAGGCTGCTGAAGGACAAGGAGTGCTCCGAGGACGACGAGCGGCGGGCGCACGACGAACTGCAGAAGCTCACCGACCGGTTCATCGCAGACGCCGACCGATTGCTGCAGCAGAAGGAATCCGACCTGATGGCCATCTGAGGCCATCGATCGGTCCCCCCGGCCCCCGGCAGGTGTTCACGAGCTCCACGCGCGCCGTCCCGGAATCGAGCGCGATTCCGCGTCACGTCGCGATCATCATGGACGGCAACGGCCGCTGGGCGAAGAAGCGCCTGCTGCCGCGCGTCGCCGGCCATCGCAAGGGCGTCGAAGCCGTGCGCGCGACGGTCCGGGCGGCGATCGAGGAGGGCGTCGAGTTCCTGACGCTGTTCGCTTTTTCGAGCGAGAACTGGCGCCGACCTGCCGACGAGGTCTCGCTGCTGATGGAGCTCTTCGGCCGCGCGCTCGAGCAGGAAGTCGCCAAGCTGCACGCGAACGGGATCCGCCTGAGAGTGATCGGCGACACGTCGCGATTCGATCGCCGCATCCGCGAGCTGGTCGCCGCCGGCGAGACGCTGACGGCCGGCAATTCGCGGCTCACGCTGACCATTGCCGCCAACTACGGGGGGCGCTGGGACATCGCGCAGGCGGCCCGCGCGTATTTCGCGGCCCATCCTGACGGCCTCGCGCCCGGCGCAGCGATGAGTCCCGAGGTGCTCGAGCCGTACCTTTCGACCGCCTACGCGCCGGAGCCGGATCTGTTCATCCGCACCGGCGGTGAGCAGCGGGTCTCCAATTTCCTGCTCTGGCAGCTCGCCTACGCCGAGCTGTACTTCACCGATCTGCTGTGGCCCGATTTCGATGCTGCAGCGTTGCGCGCCGCGATCGCCTCGTTCGGCGGCCGCGAACGCCGGTTCGGCCAGACCGGCGATCAGGTCCACACCGGGGATGCGTGAGCGCCAGCGCGCCACGCCCTGCATCTTGGACGCAGCACTGGCCACCCGCATCGTCACCGCGCTGGCGCTCATCGCGGCGGTGGTTGCCGCGCTGTTCCTGTCGTATCCGCTTGGATGGGGCGTCATTGTTCTCCTGGCCGTGCTCGGCGCTGCCCACGAGTGGGCGAAGCTCGCCGGATTCGCGCGCGGCCGGTGGCTGGTGTTCGTGGGCGGAACGCTGGTGATGGGAGTCAACCTGCTGTTCAATCCGGCCGCCGGCTTCGATGCGGGCTGGCCGACGGGTGTCGTGTTCGCCGTCTGCGGCGCCGCGACCTTGTTCTGGCTGCTCGCGGCGACGCCGTGGGTCCTTGCGCGCTGGCAGCCTGGGTCGCCGCTGGTGCTGGCCGTCGCTGGCTGGATCGTGCTGATGGGCGCGTTCGTCGCGATCGTCGACCTGCAGGCGCGTTCACCGTGGCTCGTGCTCGCGGCGATGGCGATCGTCTGGGTTGCCGACAGCGCGGCTTATTTCGTCGGTCGCCGCTTCGGCAGGCACAAGCTGGCGCGCGAGATCAGTCCCGGCAAGACCTGGGAAGGCGTCGCCGGTGCCGTGGCAGCCGTGGTCGTCTACGCCGGGGCGCTGGTGCCATTCGCGGCGTCAGCCGGGTATCAAGGCGCCACGGGCGGCGGCGCGCTCGCGCTCTGGATCGCATTTGCGGTCGCGCTCGTCCTGCTGTCGGTCATCGGCGACCTCTACGAGTCGCTCCTCAAGCGTCGCGCCGGCGTCAAGGACAGCGGCGCCCTGCTGCCGGGCCACGGCGGCATCCTCGATCGCACCGATGCGCTGCTGGCGGCGATGCCGCCGGTCTCGATCGCCGCGGTGCTCTTCCTCGGGCGGCCATGACGCGGCGCCGCCTGACGCTGCTAGGTGCGACCGGGTCGATCGGCGACTCGACGCTCGACGTCGTGGCACGTCATCCCCACCGCTTCGAGGTGGTCGCGCTCGCCGCCCATCGCAATGCCGGCAAGCTGCTCGAGCTGTGCCGGCGCCACCGGCCGCGTGTCGCGGCATTGCACGACGCGGGCCGTGCCGGTGAGCTCGCGCGCGCGCTGGCAGCCGAAGGCATCCCGACGCGCGTCGTCGCGGGCCAGGCCGGGTTATGCGAGGTTGCGTCCCTTCCTGAAGTGGACACCGTGCTGGCGGCGATCGTAGGCGCGGCCGGGTTGCCGTCCTCGCTCGCTGCTGCGGCGGCGGGAAAGCGGATCCTGCTGGCGAACAAGGAGGCCCTGGTGATCGGCGGCGCCCTGTTCATCGAAGCGGTCCAGGCAGGCGGCGCGACGCTGCTGCCGATCGACAGCGAGCACAATGCCGTGTATCAATGCCTGCCCTCGCCCTACGCCCGAAATCCAGGGGCCGCCGGCATACGCCGCATTCTGCTGACTGCATCGGGGGGCCCGTTCTTCGCGCGCACCGATGTCGACTTCGACCGCGTGACGCCTGACGAGGCCTGTGCGCATCCGAACTGGTCGATGGGGCGCAAGATCTCGGTCGACTCGGCGACGATGATGAACAAGGGCCTCGAGGTAATCGAAGCCCATTGGCTGTTCGGCGCCGACGTCGACCGGATCGAAGTCGTGATTCACCCGCAGAGCGTCGTGCATTCGCTGGTCGAGTACGTCGACGGCTCCGTCCTGGCCCAACTCGGGCATCCCGACATGCGCACCCCGATCGCCCAGGCGCTCGCTGCGCCCGAGCGCATCGAAAGCGGGGTCGCCTCGCTGGATCTCGCGCAGCTTTCACGGCTCAGCTTCGCGAGGCCGGACCGGGAGCGTTTCCCCTGCCTCGATCTCGCCTACGACGCGCTGCGCGCCGACGCAGGCGCGCCGATCGCTCTCAATGCCGCAAACGAGGTCGCGGTCGATGCGTTCCTCGCCGGCCGCGCGCGGTTCACCGACATACCACGCGTGTGCCGCGCGGTGCTCGCGCGTCGCAGCGTCACGCCCATCGCCCATATCGACGACGCCCTCGCGGCGGACGCCGAGGCGCGCATGATCGCGGGCTCCGAGCTCGGAATCCCGTCGCGCGCCGGCACATCGCTCGCCACAAGCGTGGGGGCCGTCCGATGAGCGCCGATGGGCCGTCCCGAGGCGCGAATAGCGCCCCTTCCGGGGGCAGCGCAGCGGCACCGGCCGCAAGCGTGGGGGCCGTCCGATGACTGACGCCGTCTACAAGATCGTCGCATTCGCCGTGACGCTCGGCGTGCTCGTCGTTTTCCACGAGCTCGGACACTATGTTGTCGCGCGGCTCGCCGGCGTCAAGGTGCTCCGCTTCTCGGTCGGCTTCGGCCGCGTGGTCTGGTCGCGAGTCGTCGGGCGCGATCGCACCGAGTGGGCATTGTCGGCGGTCCCGCTGGGCGGCTACGTAAAGATGGCCGACGAGCGCGAGGGTTACGTGAGCGCGCGTGACCTCCCGCGCGCGTTCAATCGACAGTCGGTGTACCGGCGCATCGCAATCGTCGCCGCCGGACCGATCGCCAACCTGCTGCTGGCCGCGCTGCTGTTCAGTGCGACATACGTGGCGGGCATCCCCGGCCAGCGGCCGCTGCTTGCCCGTCCGCCCGTCTCGAGCGCCGCGGCGGCGGCGGACATCCGTGCAGGCGACGAGGTCAAGGCCGTCGACGGCGAGCGCATCCGCAGCTGGCAGGAACTACGCTGGAGGATCGTGCGCGCGCAGGGAGCGCCTGCGGTGACGCTGAGTCTCGCGCGTGCCGATGTCGGCGGCACGCCGGTCGAGCGCCAGCTATCGCTCGCGGGCATGAAGGAGCGCGACTGGGACGCCGATCCGCTTACCGCGCTCGGGCTGCGCGCCGATCTCGGCGCCCCGATCATCGACGGCGTGCTTCCCGGAAAGCCGGCGGAGATCGCCGGCCTCGAGGCCGGCGACCGCATCCTCGCGATCGATGGCGCTTCGATGCGCTCGCCCGGCGACGTCTCCGCAGCGACCAACGCGCATCCCGGCGCCAGGCTCGTCTATCACGTGCTGCGCGACGGGAAGTCGCTCGACATCCCCGTCAGCGTGGAGTCGGTCGAGCGGGACGGACACATGATCGGGCTCGCCGGCGTGCGGCTGCGGGTCGACCCGGCGGCGGCCGAGCGCCTCGCGGTCACCGTGCGCTATGGTGTCGTCGACGCCGTCGACGCAGGCGTGCGCAGGACCTGGGAGCTGTCGGCGTTCACCGTGCGGATGCTGGGACGGATCCTGGTCGGCGACGCATCGCTCAAGAACATCAGCGGGCCGCTGACGATGGCCGATATTGCCGGCCAATCCGCACAGGCCGGCACGCTGGTGTTCGCGAGCTACCTCGCGCTGATCAGCATCAGCCTGGGTGTGCTGAACCTGCTCCCCATTCCGCTATTGGATGGAGGGCATTTGCTGTATTATCTCGCCGAACTCATCAAAGGCAGTCCCGTATCCGACCGTGCATTCGAGGTCGGTCAGCGCATCGGCATGGCGATGCTCGCCGTCCTGATGGCCCTGGCGCTCTTCAATGACGTTTCCCGCCTGTTCTGACTATCGCCGACGCAAGCGCGCCGGCCTTTCCCTCCCCGCGCTGCTCGTCGGCGTGCTCCTGTCCGCGCTTTCCGTTGCCGCATGGGCCATCGAGCCGTTCGTCGTGCGCGACATCCGCGTCGAAGGCGTGCAGCGTACCGAGCCCGGCACGGTGTTCAACTACCTGCCGATCAAGGTGGGCGACCGGGTCGACGACCAGAAGATCTCCGACGCCGTCAAGGCGCTGTATGCGACGGGATTCTTCCGTGACGTCCGCCTTGAGGCACAGGGCGATGTGCTGATCGTCTCGGTCGAGGAGCGGCCGACGATCAGCTCGATCACCTATGTCGGCAACAAGGAATTCGATACCGAAACCATCAAGAAGGCGATGAAGGACATCGGGCTTGCCGAGGCGCGGATCTTCGACCGCTCGGTGCTCGAACGGGCGGAACAGGAGTTGAAGCGGCAGTACATCACGCGCGGCAAGTACGCGGCCGACGTCCAGACGACCGTCACCCCGCAGCAGCGCAACCGCGTCGCGATCAACTTCACGATCAAGGAGGGCGACTCGGCGAAGATCGCCCGCATCAACATCGTCGGGACGAAGGCGTATTCGGAGAAGCAGCTGCTCGACCAGATGACGCTGACCACGCCGGGCTGGCTCACCTGGTACACCAAGGACGACCAGTACTCCAAGCAGAAGCTCGCGGGCGACCTCGAGACACTGCGCAGCTGGTACCAGAATCGCGGCTACCTGGAGATGAATGTCGATTCCACCCAGGTTTCGATCACGCCCGACAAGCAGCAGATCTATATCACGATCAACGTCACCGAAGGTCCGCGTTTCACCGTCGGCGAGGTGCGGATCGCGGGTGACCTCGTCGTCCCGGCCGCCGACCTCGAGAAGCTCATACGCATCAGGAGCGGCGACGTGTTCTCGCGCGAGAAGCTCCAGGCGTCGGCCAAGGACATCAGCGACCGTCTCGGGGCGGAGGGATACGCGTTCGCCAACGTCAACGCCGTGCCCGACCTCGACCGCAAGGATGCCAAGGCCTCGTTCACCTTCTATGTCGACCCGGGTCGCCGCGCCTATGTGCGCATGATCAACATCAGCGGCAACGCGAAGACGCGCGACGTGGTCATACGCCGCGAGTTCCGGCAGCTCGCGGACGCCTGGTACGACGGCCCCCGGATCGAGCGCTCGAAGGAGCGCGTGAAGCGAC
>DASYXO010000144.1:0-5315 GCA_035934825.1 Casimicrobiaceae bacterium | reverse complement strand
GTCCCGGGTTTAAAAACGTGGTGCGTCCCGGTTTTGAAAACGTGGTGCGTCCCGGGTTTTCTCGTCCCGGATTCTCACAGCTTGCGCTTCAGGATGTCGTGGACCTGCGCGGGGTTGGCGTTGCCTTTCGAGGCTTTCATCACCTGGCCGACGAGCGAGTTGAGCGCCTTCTCCTTGCCGGCACGGAATCCGGCGACAATCGCGGGGTTCGCCGCCATCACCTGATCGACCAGGGCCTCGATGGCGCCCGCATCGGAGACCTGCCGCAGGCCCCTGCGCTCGATGATCGCATCGACGGCATCGTCGCCGGCGAGCTCGCTCGCCCACAGCGCATCGAACACCTCTTTCCCCATCGTGCCCGACAGCGTGCCGTCGGCGATTCGCCGCAGCAGGCCCGCAAGCTGCGCCGGCTTCACCGGCGCGTCGGCGACCGCGATGTCGCTGCGGTTGCGCGCCGCCGAGAATTCGCCGAGCACCCAGTTGGCGACGAGCTTGTGCGCGGCGGCGCTCTGCGCCGGCAGCGCCGCCACCGTCGCCGCGTAGTAGTCGACGAGCTCGCGCGACGAGGTGAGCTGCGCAGCGTCGTAATCGGTGATGCCGTGTCGCGCGACGAGGCGTGCCCGCATCGCCTCGGGCAGCTCGGGCAGCGCGGCCCGCACGCGATCGATCCACGCCTCGTCGATGATCAGCGGCGGAAGGTCCGGATCTGGAAAATAGCGATAGTCCTGCGCATCTTCCTTGCTGCGCATCGACCGCGTCTCGCTGCGGCCGGGGTCGTAGAGCCGCGTCTCCTGCACGACCTTGCCGCCATCCTCGATCAGCTCGACCTGTCGGCGTACTTCGAAGTCGATCGCCTGCTGCATGAACCGGAAGCTGTTCAGGTTCTTGATTTCGCATCGGGTGCCCAGCGGCTGGCCGGCACGCCGCACCGAGACGTTGGCGTCGCAGCGAAAGCTCCCTTCCTGCATGTTGCCGTCGCAGATGCCGATCCACATCACCAGCGCGTGCAGCTTGCGCGCGTAGGCGACCGCCTCGGCCGAGCTTCGCAGGTCGGGCTCGGAGACGATTTCGAGCAGCGGCGTGCCCGCGCGGTTCAGATCGATACCCGAAACGTCGGCGAGCCCCGCGGGCAACCCTTCGTGCAGGGATTTGCCGGCGTCCTCCTCGAGGTGCGCGCGCGTCAGGTGCACGAGCTTCTCACCGGAGCCGGAAGTGATCGTCAGCGACCCGCCCTGCACGACGGGAATCTCGTACTGCGAGATCTGGTACCCCTTCGGGAGATCCGGGTAGAAGTAGTTCTTGCGCGCGAACACGCTCCTGCGGTTGATCGTCGCGCCCACCGCGAGGCCGAAGCGAATCGCGCGCTCGACCGCGCCGCGGTTCAGCACCGGCAGCACGCCGGGCAGTGCGATGTCGATGGCGGAGGCTTGCGTGTTCGGGGCCGCGCCGAAAGCGGTCGACGACCCCGAGAAGACCTTCGAGACCGTGGAGAGCTGCGCGTGCGTCTCCAGCCCGATGACGACTTCCCAGTTCATTCCCCGGCCTCGGCGATGCGGCCGGTCGCGCCGGCCGCGCTCATGTCCCGGTCGCCGTCGTCGGACGCGGGCGGCCGTCGCAGGTGCCAGTCGGTGGCCTGCTGGAACCGATGCGCGACCTGCAGGATCCGCACTTCGTCGAAATGGCGGCCCTGGATCTGCAGGCCGATCGGCAGGCCATCGGCGGTGAAGCCGCAGGGAATCGACATCGCCGGCGAGCCGGTCAGGTTGGCGGCGATGGTGAAAATGTCGTTCAGATACATCTGCACCGGGTCATCGGCCTTGGCGCCGATCGGGAATGCCGCCGTCGGCGTCGTCGGCCCGGCGACGACGTCGCAGCGATCAAAGGCGCGCGCGAAATCCTGCGCGATCAGGCGCCGAACCTGCTGCGCCTTCAGGTAGTAGGCGTCGTAGTAGCCATGCGACAGCACGTAGGTGCCGATCAGGATGCGGCGCTTCACTTCCGCGCCGAAACCCTCGGCCCGCGTGCGGCAGTACATGTCCGCCAGGTCAGCGTAGCGCGCCGCGCGATGGCCGTAGCGGACGCCGTCGAAGCGGGACAGGTTCGACGACGCCTCGGCGGGCGCGATCACGTAATAGACGGCTACCGAGTGCCTGACCGCCGGCAGCTCGATGTCGACGGTGGTCGCGCCCAGCGAGCGCATCTCGGCCAGCGCGGCATCGATCGCCGCGAGCACGGCAGCATCCACGCCGTCGCCGAAATATTCGCGGGGGAGCCCGATGCGCAGCCCCGCGAGCGGTCGCGCCGATGCCTGCGCGCGCAGCGCCGCCGCCCGGTCCTCGCGCGGGCGCTCGAGCGACGTCGAGTCGCGGGCGTCGTGCCCGGCCATGCGATCGAGCAGCAGCGCGCAGCCCAGCGCGTCGCGCGCGAACACGCCCGGCGTGTCGAGGCTGGAAGCGAAGGCGACCAGGCCGTAGCGCGAGCACAACCCATAGGTCGGCTTGAGGCCGGTGACGCCGCACATCGCCGCAGGTTGCCTGATCGACCCGCCGGTATCCGTGCCAGTGCTCCCGGGAACCAGATCGGCGGCGACTGCCGCCGCGGAGCCGCCCGAGCTGCCGCCGGGGATGCACGCGGGATTCCAGGGATTGCGCGCGGGACCGAAGTACGAGTTCTCGGTCGACGACCCCATCGCGAACTCGTCCAGGTTCGTCTTGCCGACCAGCACGGTGCCGGCCTCGCGCAGGCGCGCGACGACGTGGGCGTCGTAGGGGGCGACGAAATTCCCGAGCATCCGCGAGGCGCAGGTCGTGCGCATGCCGGCCGTCATCAGCACGTCCTTGTGCGCGATCGGGATGCCGGTCAGCGCCGACGCCTCGCCGCGGGACCGCGCGGCGTCGGCCTCGCGGGCGGCGGCGAGCGCCCCGTCGGAATCGACGGTGATGAACGCGTTGAGTCGCGCCTGTGCCGACGCGACGCGCGCCAGCGCGTCCTGGACGAGCTCGACGCTCGAGACCGTGCGCGAGCGCAGCGCCTGCGACAGCTCGTCGATCGTCTTCAAGTTATTCGATGACCTTGGGAACGAGGTAGAGGCCGTCGGCCACCGACGGTGCGCCCTGCTGGTAGAGGGCGTGCCGGTCGACCTCGGTGACAGCGTCCTCGCGCAGCGGCAGCATCGCGTCCTGCGCATGCGCCATCGGCACGATGCCGGTGGTGTCGATCGACAGCAGCTCGTCGATCATCGAGAAGACCGCGTCGAGCTTCGCCTGGATGTCGCGGGTCGCGGCGGGATCGATCTCGATCCGGGCGAGCCGCGCGAGGCGTTGAACGTCGTCGAAGGTCAGGACCATGCAGGCGTCGGTGTGCAGTGAGCGCGCGGGCCGACCCTGTGGCGACGGTTCGGCGCGAGGGACGCAGGCGACGGGCGCCGGGCACGCGGGCCGGTCGCGCATCGACCCAAAAAACGCATCAAATCAGTGCGGAAGAAACGCATCTTAGGGTATCATATTCGGCATTTCACGACCGGTTCGGACGCCTGCTCCAAGCTTGGGGACACGCCACCGGACGTCATGGGTGGCTGCGATTCATGTTCGAGTTTTTCAAAGGCTATTTCTCCAGCGACCTTGCGATCGACCTCGGGACCGCCAACACGCTGATCTACGTTCGCGGCAAGGGCATCGTCCTCGACGAGCCGTCGGTCGTCGCGATCCGCCAGGAGGGTGGGCCGAACGGCAAGAAGGTGATCCAGGAAGTCGGTCTTGCCGCCAAGCAGATGCTGGGCCGCACGCCGGGCAACATCACCGCGATCCGGCCGATGAAGGACGGCGTCATCGCCGACTTCACCGTGACCGAGCAGATGCTGAAGCAGTTCATCAAGAAGGTGCTCGACTCGCGGCTGTTCTCCCCGAGCCCGCGCATCATCATCTGCGTGCCTTGCGGATCGACCCAGGTCGAGCGCCGCGCCATTCGCGAATCGGCGCTGGGCGCCGGCGCGTCGAAGGTGTTCCTGATCGAGGAGCCGATGGCGGCCGCGATCGGCGCCGACCTGCCGGTCGGGGACGCGACGGGCTCGATGGTCGTCGACATCGGCGGCGGGACGACCGAGGTTGGCGTCATCTCGCTGGGCGGCATGGTCTATGCCGGCTCGGTGCGGGTCGGCGGCGACAAGTTCGACGAGGCGGTCGTCAACTACATCCGGCGCAACTACGGGATGCTGATCGGCGAGACGACGGCGGAGCTGATCAAGAAGACGATCGGCTCCGCATTCCCGGGCTCGGAGGTCAAGGAGATGGAGGTCAAGGGCCGCAATCTCGCCGAAGGCATCCCGCGCAGCTTCACCGTGTCGTCCAACGAGATCCTGGAGGCGCTGACCGATCCGCTGAACAGCATCGTGTCGGCCGTGAAGAGTGCCCTGGAGCGCACGCCGCCGGAGCTGGGTGCCGACATCGCCGAGCGCGGCATGGTGCTGACCGGCGGCGGTGCGCTGCTGCGCGACGTCGACCGGCTGTTGATGGAAGAGACCGGGCTACCGGTGATCGTCGCCGATGACCCGCTCACCTGCGTCGTGCGTGGCTGCGGCAAGGCACTCGAGAACATGGAGAAGCTGCAGACGATCTTCACGAGCGACTGATCGTTGCCGGGCGGAGCGGCCCGACACCGCACGATGCGTCCCATTCCGGTCGACACTCCTGCCTTCTTCAACCGGGGCCCAAGTCCGCTCGCGCGCCTGGCATTCTTCGGACTGCTGTCGCTGGTCCTGATGTTCGCCGATACGCGCTACCGCTATCTGGAGCACATCCGCGAGGTCGTTGCGATCGGCATCTACCCGCTGCAGCGGGTGCTGCTGGTGCCGGGCATGGCGCTGGACTACGTGCAGGATTACTTCGGGTCCAAGCGTCAACTCGCCGACGAGAACGCGACGCTGAAGCGCGAGCTCCTCGCGAGCGGCCCTGCGACCCAGGGCTATGACCTGGCGCGCCATGAGAATTCGCGGCTCAAGGCGCTGCTCGGGCTGCGCGAGCAGTACGCCGGTGCGGCAACCCCCGTGCAGGTGCTCTACGCGGGCCGCGATCCTTTCACCCAGAAGCTGTTCGTCAACAAGGGCTCGGTCGTCGGCATCGAGGCCGGCGAAGGCGTGATCGACGAGACCGGCGTGGTCGGCCAGGTGACTCGCGTGTTCCCGTACATGTCCGAGGTGACGCTGATCACCGACCGCGACCAGGCGGTGCCGGTCAAGGCCGAACGCAGCGGCGTGCGCAGCGTGATGTTCGGCACCGGTACCGGGCATGCGCCGGAGCTGCGCTTCACCGCACCGTCGG
>DASYXO010000142.1:0-2949 GCA_035934825.1 Casimicrobiaceae bacterium | reverse complement strand
GCGCTGCCGGACTGGGCAGCCAAGGCGCTCGGCAAGCTCGAGATGCCGCACTGGACGCTCGACCCGACGCAGATGAAGCTCGAAAACGGGATAACGCTGATCGTGCAGCCGGAGACCGTCAGCAAGACCGTGACCGTCGTGGGCCACGTCGATCACGATGCCGGGCTGCAGGAACCGAAGGGCCAGGAAGGCGTCGGTCGCCTGCTCGCCTCGTTGTTCGATTACGGCACGACCACGCTCGACCGCAGCGCATTTCACAAGGCGCTGGATGCGATCGCGGCCAGCGAGTCCGGCGGGGACGACTTCAGTCTCGCGGTGCCGAGTATCGACTTCGATCGTGGAATGCAGTTGCTGGCGGACAACGAGCTGCATCCTGCGCTGCCGGAGCAGGCGTTCGCGATCCAGCAGCAGATCCTGGCGCGCGCGCTGGCCGGCGAGCTCGAGTCGCCGCAATACAGGATGCTCCGCGCGCTGCGGCAAGGCCTGCTGCCGGCGGGAGATCCCCACCTCCGCGAAGCGACCCCCGCCACGGTCGACGCCCTCACGCTGCCCGACGCCCGAGGCTATCTCGCCGACACCTACCGCCCCGATCTCACGACCATCGTCGTGGTCGGCGATGTCTCGCCCGAGCAGGCGAAGGCGACCGTCACCCGGTATTTCGGCGCCTGGAAAGCGCAAGGCGCGAAGCCCGACGTGGTTGTACCCAAGGTGCCGATCAACCCGCCGGGCTACACCGTCGTGCCCAATCCCTATGCCTCCCAGGACCAGGTGCTGATGGGCCAGATGCTGGATGTCGACCTGCGCAATCCCGATCGCTATGCACTCGAGCTCGGCAACGACGTGCTGGGCGGAAACGGATTCGCCTCGCGACTGATGCAGGACATCCGCGTCCGGCATGGTTATGCCTACGATGCGCGGTCGGGAATGCAATTCGACCGCTCGCGCTCGATCTTCTACGTCCGATACGGCAGCGACCCCGACCGTGTCGCAGCGACGGATGCCCTGGTGCTCGCGAACATCAATGCGATGCAGCAGACTCCGGTCAACGACGCCGAGTTGACCAACGCGCGCCAGTATCAGATCCGCTCGATCCCTCTGGAAGTCGCGAGCGTCGGCCGCATCGCCCGCTCGCTGCTGACCTGGAGCTACCTGGGCGAACCGCTGGATCAGCCGATGGTGGCAGCGAAGTCCTACCTCGACCTGAACGCGCAACAGGTGCAGCATGCGTTCGAGCGATACCTGCAACCCCAGCACCTCGTGCAGGTCGTGCAGGGTCCGCCGCCGGGCCGGCACTGACGCGGCGCTCCCAGCGTCGCGCCGCGAATATTCGGTTTCGCCCGGGCCGAATGTGGGGAATAATTGCGCCCGAAAGGGGGTCGTGGCGCAGCCGGACTCCAATGGCGCGCACGACGCGAAGTCGTGGCGTATCGCCCGCCGCGGACGGCACAACATCGACGATGGCATCGAACGTCATTCCGCTTCCGACCGGACCGCGCTGGCGCGTGCTGATTGCGCACCGGCGTAGCGATGTCCGCCACGTCCTGCGCACGATGATCGAGACCGAAAGCGTCGCCGTCATGGAAGTCCCCGACGGCGAGGCGGCGCTCGTTGAGCTGGAGTACACGCGCTTCGACCTCCTGGTGCTGGAGCTCGACCTGCCCGCGAAGGACGGACTGACGGTGATGCAGCTGCACCGGGTGCTGCTCGCTCACGAGACCATCCGCGTCGAGCCGCCGGCGGTCATCGTCACGCTGGCGCCCGAGGTGCGGGGCAACGCGACGCTGATCGATCATCTGCGCTCGCTCGGCGTCGTCGGATTCATCGACGACGCGCCGCGGCGCGAGACAGCGAAGCTCGTCGAGGAGATCCTGCAGGCCCGCACGGCGCAAGCCGCAGCGGGCAAGCCCGCCGCCGCCTGACGCGCCCCGGCTGCCGCGCGTCTACGGGTCCTGCGACGCGCCGCTTTCGCGCTGCGCCGGGTGCGCAAAGCCCGCGCACGCGGCGGTGGCACGGGTGACGAACGAATCATGCCACTCGCACAGGCCGGTGTTGCCGCGCACCGAGCCATAGGCGGAACTCAGGATGTTGAGCCCCGGAATCGCGCGCTCCAGCGCCGCGGGCGCACCGGTGAAGTACCGGCACGCGCCGCAGCTCCTTTGCGTGGCGCCCATCAGCGCAGCGAATGCGTCAAATCGACGCCCAGTAGCTGCCGAACACCTGCACCGACAGGATGTAGCCAAGCGTCACGTTCACCGCGACACCGATGGTGAAGGCCCAGAAAGTCTTCCATCCCACCGCTTGCAGGTCGCGGAAGCGCGTCGTCAGCCCGATGCTCAGGAAGCAGAAGATGAACGCCCAGGTGCGCAGCGACACGAGCGGCAGCAGCAGATTCGGACGCACCGCGCTGTTGAAATCCGCAGGGCTGAAACTGCCGGTGAATCCGGTCATGAGCATCGAAGCGGCGAAGAAGCCGATGACGAACTTCGGAAAGCGCCACCAGATTTCCCGCGCATCCGGCCTCCGTCCGGTTTCCTTCTTCTCCCACACGATGGTCGCGATCGCCGCCCAGACGATCGACCAGATCCCGATCCACAGGTCACGGCCGATGACCTTCATCAGCACGAATGCCTTGATTGCCGCGTCTTCGTTTCCCGCCATGTGGCCGTAGGTGCTCGCTGCCGCGAAACCGGCTGCGTCGGCGAATTCCGAGGTGCCGATCCAGGCGCCGGCGACGCCCGGATGGAGTCCCATCGCGCTGGAAGCGAAAGGCAGAACCAGGATCATGACGAGCGCCCATCCGACGACCAGCGTGACGGATGTGTAGAGATGCTCTTTCTTCGCGTTGACCGACGCTGCGATTGCCATCGACGCGGACACCCCGCACACCGCGCCGCCGACACCGATCACCGCCGCGAGCCGCCGGTCGAGCCCAAAGGCGCGCGTGGCGAC
>DASYXO010000136.1:0-2813 GCA_035934825.1 Casimicrobiaceae bacterium | reverse complement strand
GAGAAGCGGGCCGACGACGTGCTGGGGCGCGAGGTCATCGAGGTCCTGGGCCGGGAGAACTACCAGGTCTTCAGCGCCTATGTCGAAGCGGCGCTCGGCGGCGAGCGCACCGGCTACGAGTGGCAGCTCGCGGTACCCGGTCGCGCACCGATCTGGGTGCGCGTCGAGTACTTTCCGGATCGCAACCAGCAGGGGCATGTCCGCGGTTTCCTCGCGACGTTCAGCGACGTCGACCAGCTGAAGCGTTTGGAGCTCGAAGCGGGGCAGCGCGAGCACCGGCTGCGACTGGTCACCGACAGCGTCGGCCTGCCGATCCTGCACTTCGATCGACAACTCCGCCTGCGCTTCGCCAACAAGCCGTTCGCCGACTGGATCGGCGTGCAGGCGGACGACCTGCTGGGTCACGCGCTGTCCGATTTCCTGCCCTCGGACGCGCTGACCGAGATGCAGGGCTACATCGAGCGCGCATTCGCCGGCGCGACGGTGTCCTACGAACGGCGCGAGCGCCGCGCTACGGGCGAGTTGCGCTGGGTGCGGGTGACACTGTTCCCCGACCGCGAGATGGGCGGTCGCGTTGGGGGCGCATTCGTCGTCTGGAACGACATCGAGGACGATGTCCGGGTTCGCGAGGCGCTGAAGTCGCAGCAGCAGCAGCTGCGGCTGTTCGCCGACAACATTCCAGGCCCGATCGCCTACCTCGACAAGAGCCTGCACTACACGTTCGTCAACCAGGCGTTCGCGAACTGGGTGTGCAAGCCGCAGGACGAAATCTATGGCAAGACGCCGTTCGAGGTGATGGCATCCGACGTCGCTTCGTTCCTGCGCCCGATCCTGAAGCGCGCGCAGGTGGGCGAGCACGTCGAGTACGAGCGAATCGGCCAGAACGCCAACGGCCAGCGGCGATGGATGCACGGCCGGATGGCGCCGGACCTCGATTCGACAGGCAAGGTTCGCGGGCTCTACTGCACCGAATACGACATCCACGACCTCAAGCAGACCGAGCAGGAACTGGCCGAGCGCGAGAAGCAGCTGCGCCTGTTCACCGACAACATTCCGGAGCCGGTCGTCTACCTCGACGCGGAGCGCCGCTACGTGTTCGTCAACGAGGCCTTCCTCGAGCTCTACGGTGTCAGCCGCGACGGGGTCATCGGCAAGAAGCCCGAGGAGGTGCTGGGCGTCGGCGCCTCGCAGGCGCTGACTCCGGACCGCGACCAGGTCATGAAGGGAGAGGCGCTCACCTACGAGCGCTCGGTCGTCGATGCCCTCGGCCGCACCCGCTGGATCCGGGCGCGCTGCGTGCCCGACCTCGCTTTCGACGGATCGCTCAAGGGCGAATACGTCGTCGGCCACGACATCACCGACCTCAAGGTCGCCCAGGACACTCTCGCGTCGCGCGAGTCGCAGCTGCGGGCGATCATGGACGGCGTGCCGGCGCCCGTCGCCTACATCGACCGCGACGAGCGCTGCCATTACGTCAACCGGACGTTCCTGCAGTACTTCGGCCTGACGGTGGCGCAGGTCGAGCATCTGCGCGTGCGCGACATCCTGGGGCCGGTCATCTATCAGAGCGCGCAGCCGATGTTCGCGCGCGCGCTGGAAGGCGAATCGGCATCGTTCGATCGCCTGGTTCCCGGCGCGAACGGTGCGCGACGCTGGATGACGGTGCGGGTGGTCCCCGCTGCGGCCGCTTCGGGCGAAGTGCACGGCTCATTCGTTCTGATGAACGACATCCACGGGCTCAAGCAGGCGCAGGAGGCGTTGCGCGCGTCCGAAGGCGAGCTGCGACTCATCATGGACAACGTGCCGGCGCGCGTGTCGTACATCGATCGTGACTATCGCTACCGATTCATCAACGGCCACAACGAAATGTGGCTGGGCGCGAGCCGTAACGAGCTGACCGGACGCGGCATGGCCGACGTCGTCGGGCAGCAGCGTTTCCTGCTGCTGCAGCCGCTCCTCGATCGCGTGCTCAAGGGCGAGACGGTGTCGACCGAGCTCAAGCTGCCACAGCCTTCTGGCGAGCTGATGTGGGAATCGATCCACTACGCACCACACCGTGACAGCGAAGAGAACGTCATCGGCATCTATGCGGTGCACACCGACATCGACGACCAGAAGAAGAACGAGGATGCGCTGCGTCGCGCCAACTGGATGCTGTCCTCGCACATCAGCAACACGCCGCTCGCGGTTCTGGAGTGGGACCGGGACCTGAAGCTGGTCCGCTGGTCGCCGCAGGCCGAGGTCATCTTCGGGTGGGACGGCAAGGCGATTCTGGGCCGGACGCTCACCGACAATCCGCTGCTGCACGAGGAGGACAGCGGCGCGATGGTCGGGCTGATCAACCGCCTGCTCTCGGGACAGCAGCCCCGCGAGACTGGCGTCACGCGCAATTACCGCAAGGACGGCAACACGATCTGGTGCGAGTGGTACCACTCGGCGCTGGTCGGCGACGACGGCAAGGTCGTGTCGATCCTGTCTTTCGTGCAGGACGTAAGCTCGCGCATCCAGGCGGAGGAGCGCCTGCAGTACATGGCGACGCGCGATGCGCTGACCGGGCTGCCGAACCGGCTGATGCTGAACGAGCGCTTGACGCAGGCGATCGTGCAGGCGCGCCGCAGTGGACGGCGGGTGGGAGTCTTGTTCATCGACCTCGACCGCTTCAAGAACGTCAACGACACGCTGGGCCACCGGATTGGCGACGAGCTCCTGAAGAGCGTCACCCGCGAGCTGACGGACGCGCTGCGCGAATCCGACCTGCTCGCGCGCCTGGGCGGAGACGAGTTCATGGTCATCGTCGAGGATTTCGACGAGCC
>DASYXO010000109.1:0-6240 GCA_035934825.1 Casimicrobiaceae bacterium | reverse complement strand
GGGATGGCGGTGCGCCTGATCGTGCAGTCACCCGGCGTCGCCTCGACCCGCGGCGCGGATCCGAAGCTGGTGGCCGTGGTGGCCAGGGCGCATGAGTGGTTGGCCCGATTGACCTCGGGTCGCTGCAACAGCGTGCAGGCCATCGCCAACGAGGAGCAGGTGAGCAGCTCGTATGTGACGCGGGTGATCTACCTCGCGTTTCTGGCGCCGGACATCGTGCAGCGAATCATTCGCGGCGATCATCCGATCGAATTGAATGCAGCGCGCCTGATGCGCGCCGTACCGTTGCCGCTCCACTGGGGCGAGCAGCGGGCGCGGCTGGGGCTGGTCACCTGATTCGGGCCCCGGCGGCACGCTCTCCGGGCAGGCGATCGCGGGCCCGCGTCGCTACGCCGACACCACGTCGGCGGACCTCGTTACGCTCCAAGTTCAGGAACCGTAAGCCGCGATTCGCGTCGCAAAGTGGTACCAGCAAAAGGGCCGACTGAGAAAGCTCGGGCGATACAGGCCGATCGTGCTCGAAATCTAGCTCTAACGGCCGACTTGAGAATGGCGGTATCGCCCGCCAGCCCGCGTGGCGCGGGGCTCTGCCCATGAAAGAGCCGTTCACCAGGAACGGCGCAGACTACTTGGCGGAGACGCAGGGATTCGAACCCTGGATACAGGTTTTAGCCCGTATGCTCCCTTAGCAGGGGAGTGCCTTCGACCACTCGGCCACGTCTCCGGTGTTGCCTTGCCAACGCTAGGTCTTGCCGCTCAGGCGCCGCGTGGACAGTGCTTGGTCACGGCGAACACGGCATGGAGGCTCGATTCTACGGGGGAGCGCCCCGCCCGTCCATGGCGAGTGTGCCCACCGGCCGCCCGGGCTTACGCGCTCGGTCCGTGGCCGCCCTTCTCCAGCTCGAATGCCTTGTGCAGCACGCGCACGGCGAGCTCGAGGTATTTCTCGTCGATGACGACGGCGATCTTGATCTCGGAGGTCGAGATCATCTGGATGTTAATGCGCTCGTCGGCCAGCGTCTTGAACATCTTGGACGCAAGCCCGACGTGCGAGCGCATGCCGATGCCGACCACCGAGACCTTGGCGATGCGGTCGTCGCCGATGACGTCGCTCGCCTCGAACGACTTGCCCCGCTGCGACTCGAGCACCGCCATCGCCTTCCGGTACTCGCTGCGATTGACCGTGAACGAGAAATCGGTGTGCCCGGATGCGCCGATGTTCTGCACGATCATGTCGACGTCGACGTTGGCGGCGGCGATCGGGCCGAGGATCGCATAGGCGATGCCGGGCCGGTCCTCGACGCCCATCACCGAGATCTTGGCTTCGTCGCGGTTGAACGCGATCCCCGAGATGATCGCCTGCTCCATGTCGTCGTCTTCCTCGTATGTGATCAACGTGCCGGGCGATCGCGCGTCGACGTCCTCGAACGAGGACAGCACGCGCAGCCGCACCATGTACTTGCCCGCAAACTCGACGGAGCGGATCTGCAGCACCTTGGAACCCTGGCTCGCGAGCTCGAGCATTTCCTCGAACGTGATCTTGTCGAGCCTGCGCGCCTCGGGAACGATTCGCGGATCGGTCGTGTAGACGCCGTCGACGTCCGTGTAGATCTGGCACTCGTCGGCCTTCAGCGCAGCGGCAAGCGCGACGCCCGACGTGTCCGACCCCCCGCGGCCCAGCGTGGTGATGTTGCCATGGCGGTCGACGCCCTGGAACCCAGCGACGATGACGATCGTGCCCTCGGCCAGGTCCTTGCGCATCCGCTGGTCGTCGATCTCGAGGATGCGCGCCTTGGTGAAAGCGCTGTCGGTGAGAATCCGGACCTGCGCTCCGGTGTAGCTGCGCGACTTCAAGCCAAGATCGTGAAGGGCGATCGCCAACAGGCCGATCGTAACCTGCTCCCCGGCGGCCGCGACGACGTCGAGCTCGCGCGGGTCCGGGTTGGACGAAAGTTCCCGGGCGAGGCCGAGCAGCCGATTCGTCTCGCCCGACATCGCCGACACCACGACGACGAGCTGATGTCCGTCGCGGTGAAACCGCGCGACGCGCCTGGCGACGCTGCGGATGCGCTCGGTCGAGCCCACCGAGGTGCCGCCGTATTTCTGGACGATCAGGGCCATCTTGGGATCAGCACCATGGCTCGCGCAAGCGCCCGGCGACGACCGAACGCCATCATGCGCCGAGTGTGCGAAACACGAGCGTCGCGTTGGTGCCGCCGAAGCCGAACGAGTTCGACATCGCCGCGCGGATCGCCATCGGTCGTGCGGTGTGCGGTACGAAATCGAGGTCGCAGCTGGGATCCGGATTGACGAGGTTCGCGGTCGGCGGCGCGACCTGGTCGCGCAACGAAAGCACCGTGAACACGGCTTCGATCCCCGCCGCGGCCCCGAGCAGGTGACCGGTCATCGACTTGGTCGACGATACGGCGAGCTTCGAAACGTGGTCGCCGAACGCGCGCTTGACGGCGATGCACTCGGCGATGTCCCCCAACGGCGTCGACGTCCCGTGGGCATTGATGTAATCGATGTCGGCGGCCGTCATGCCGGCGTTGCGGATCGCATTGCGCATGCTGCGGAAGGCGCCATCGCCGTCTTCAGGCGGCGCGGTGATGTGGTGCGCATCCGCGCTCATCCCGTAGCCCGCGAGCTCGCAATAGACCCGTGCCCCGCGCGCATTCGCGTGCTCGAGCTCCTCGAGCACGAGAATGCCGGCGCCCTCGCCCAGCACGAAACCGTCGCGGTCGACGTCCCACGGCCGGCTCGCGGTCCCGGGATCGGCGTTGCGGGTCGACAGCGCGCGCGCCGCGCAGAATCCGCCGACACCCAGCGGCGACACCGTCGACTCCGCGCCGCCGGCGACCATCACGTCGGCGTCGCCGTACTCGATGAGCCTCGCTGCCTCGCCCAGGCTGTGATTGCCGGTGGAGCAGGCGCTGACCGTGGCGATGTTGGGACCGCGATAGCCGTAGTGAATCGACACGAGGCCCGCGATCATGTTGATGATCGACCCCGGGACGAAGAATGGCGATACCTTGCGCAGCCCCCCCTGCAGGTAGGCGCGCTGCGTCTCCTCGATCATCGGGAGGCCGCCGATGCCCGAGCCGACCGCCACGCCGCAGCGTTCCTTGTCGCCGGCGTAGTCCTCGAGCCCCGCGTCCCTGACCGCTTCCATCGTCGCGACCAGGCCGTAATGGATGAACGTGTCGTAGCGCCGCGCCTCCTTGGCGGAGAGCCAGCGCGACACGTCGAAATCCTTCACTTCCCCGGCGATCCGCGACGGGAAGCTGGAAGCATCGAATCGCGTGATGAGCCCGATGCCCGAGCGTCCGGCGACGATGTTCTCCCAAGCGGAAGCGACACCGATGCCCACCGGAGACACGATGCCGAGACCGGTGACGACGACTCGACGGCGAGACATGAGGTTACCCGATGTGGATAGGGATGCTGCGGGAGCGGCAGGCGGCTGCGCGCGCTGCCGTGGCCGCGACCGCGGGCCGCCGACGCGGCCCGCAGCCAGGCGCTATTTCTTGACGTGGCTGCCGACGTAGTCGATGGCTTGCTGCACCGTGGTGATCTTCTCGGCGTCCTCGTCGGGGATCTCGGTCTCGAACTCCTCCTCGAGCGCCATCACGAGTTCGACCGTGTCGAGCGAATCGGCGCCGAGATCGTCGACGAACGACGATTCGTTCTTGATCTCCGCTTCATTGACACCCAGCTGTTCGGCGACGATTTTCTTGACGCGCTGTTCTACGTTTTCCATGCATCTCCTCCCCGTTATTGGGGTCAAGGAATCAAACTGGCGGATTTTACCGCAAGACCCGCTATGACCGAAATGCTCATGCCATCAGCATTCCCCCGTTCACGTGCAGCGTGGCGCCGGTGATGTAGGCGGCCCGCGGGCTCGCCAGGAACAGCACGGCGTGGGCAATGTCCTCGGGCGTCCCGAGGCGGTTCAGCGGTATGCGCGAAAGCAGCGCATCGCGCTGGCCGGGCTGCAGCACCCGCGTGAGGTCGGTGTCGACGAAGCCCGGGGCGACGCAATTGACGGTGATGTTGCGGCTCGCCACCTCGAGCGCCAGCGACTTGGTGAATCCGATCAGGCCGGACTTGGCAGCGGCATAGTTGGCCTGGCCGGGATTGCCCGAGCTGCCGACCACCGACCCGATCTGGACGATGCGGCCCCGGCGCGCCTTCATCATGCCGCGCAGCACCGCCTTCGCGAGGCGGTACGCGGGCTTCAGATTGGTATCCATGATCGCGTCCCACTCGTCGTCCTTCATGCGCAGGAGCAGGTTGTCGCGCGTGATGCCGGCGTTGTTCACCAGGATCGTCACCGGGCCGAGCCGCGACTCGACTTCGTGCAGCACGCGCTCGGTCGCCGCGGCGTCGGTGACGTCGAGCTGGTAGCCGGTACCCGCAATGTTCGCCGCGCCCAGGAACGCCGCGATCGCTTGCGCACCGTCGGCGGTGGTCGCCGTGCCGGCGACGCTTGCACCCGCGCCGCCCAGCGCCAATGCGATCGCCCGGCCGATGCCTCGCGTCGCGCCGGTGACCAGCGCAACCTCGCCGCGCAATTCAGCCGTGTCCATGGCCGCTCCCGTCCTCGCAATTGACCTGCCTGCGCGCCGCTGCCAGCGTGTCGCGCGCCTCGGCGATCGCGGCGTCGTCCGAAAGGGCGATCGACATGAGACGCTCATCGATGCGGCGCGTCAATCCGGTCAACACCTTGCCAGGGCCGCACTCGACGACGTGGGTGACCCCCCGGGCGGCAAGCGCACCGATCGTCTGCGTCCAGCGCACGGGGCTCGCCGCCTGCCGTGCGAGCGCCCTGCGGATGGCGTCGGGCTCGGCATGGGTCGTCACGTCGACGTTGTGCAGCACCGGGATCGACGGCGTGGAGATCGGCACCTGGGCGAGCCTCGCGGCGAGCTTGTCCGCGGCGGGCTTCAGCAGCGAGCTGTGGAACGGCGCCGACACCGGCAGCAGGACGCCGCGCTTGGCGCCGCGCGCCTTCGCGGCGATGATCGCCCGCTCGACGGCAGCCCTGTTGCCGGCGATGACGAGCTGGCCGGGCGCATTGAAGTTCACCGGCTCGACGACCTCGCCCTGCGCGGCCTCGCGGCATGCATCGATCACCGCGGCATCGTCGGCGCCCATGATCGCCGCCATCGCACCCTGTCCGGGTGCGACCGCATCCTGCATCGCCTCGGCACGGAAGCGCACCAGCGGCACGGCATCGCGAAACGCGAGCGCGCCGGCGGCGACCAGTGCCGTGTATTCACCGAGACTGTGGCCGGCGACGAATGCCGGCATTGCGCCGCCCGCGGCAAGCCAGGCGCGCCACACGGCGATGCCCGCGGTCAGCATCACCGGCTGGGTGTTGCGCGTCAGGTTGAGCGCCTCGGCGGGGCCGGTATCGACCAATTCCCACAGGTCGTCCCCGAGCGCGCCGGAAGCCTCGTCGAAGGTCGCGCGCACCTCGGGATGGTCGGCATAGGCTGCCATCATCCCGGTGTGCTGCGAGCCCTGTCCTGGAAACACGAAAGCGATGTTCATCGTGATCGCCTGGTCGAAATGGCCTCGGGAGCGAACGCGCGCCTCACCAGCGCAGCAGCACCGATCCCCAGGTGAAGCCGCCGCCGACGCCGATCATCATCAGGTGCTGCCCCGGGCGTATGCGGCCGTCGCGGACCGCGACGTCGAGCGCCAGCGGGATCGACGCCGCGGAGGTGTTGGCATGCGCGTCGACGGTGGCAATGACTTTCTCGAGTGGAATGCCCAGCTTCTTCGCCGTCGCGTCCATGATCCGCAGGTTCGCCTGGTGCGGAATCAGCCAGTCGATGTCGGATCCGGTCATCCGGTTCGCGGAAAGCGCCTCGTGCGCGACCTCGGCGAGCACCCGGACCGCGAACTTGAATACGCCCTGCCCGTCCATGTGCACGAAAGGCGAGCCGGCGATGGCCCCGTTTCGCACCTGTCCGGGGACGCACAGGATGTCGCGGTAGCGGCCGTCCGCGTGCAGATGCGCGGACAGGAGCCCCGGCTTCGTCGCGGGAACGAGCACGACGGCGCCAGCCCCGTCGCCGAACAGCACGCAGGTGCCCCGATCGTTCCAGTCGAGGATCCGGGAGTAGATCTCGGCGCCGACCACCAGCGCGTTGCGCGCGGCGCCGCTCGCGACCATCTTGTCGGCGATCGCCAGCGCGTAGACGAATCCCGAGCACACCGCCTGGACGTCGA
>DASYXO010000090.1:0-3054 GCA_035934825.1 Casimicrobiaceae bacterium | reverse complement strand
GCATGCGCTGCCTCCGCGACGCGGCGCAATGACCCGGCGGGCGTGGCGGGCCTGGCGGACGTCATGTCGCGTGGCGATCGGCCGTCGGAGCCGGGCGCTGACGGCCGATTGCCGCGTCAGGCGTCGAAGCGAAACGTGCTTTGCAGCGCGTTGTGATTCTTCAGGTCGATGTCGATGCCGAGCTTCGCGTTCTGCGAACGGTAGACGGGGGCCCTCCCGACGAACACCGGAGCGCCGGGAACGGTCGAGAACACCGTATCCGAAAGCGTCGTCGCCTTGCCGCTCGGACCGATGTAGGGCTCGAGCTCGGCGTAGCTGACGTCGCCGACCCTGAGGGTGCCTTTGCCGCCCTTGACATCGAACTGGATCGGGACTTTCTCGACCGACACCACCTCGCCGACGAGCTTCGCCAGGTCGGCGACCGGGCCGCCCTTCTTGCCGGTGTAGACGCCTAGGATCGCCTCTTCCTGCGCCGGCGTGACGGCTTGATCCAGGTAGACGGCGACCCGCCAGTTGCCGGCGAGTATGTTGCCGGGCAGGAACGCGACCAGCGCGATCGTATGCCCGGACACGTCGACGCCGTCGATCGTCCCCCGGTCGAAATGCCAGGCGACGACGGTCTTGCAGGTCTTGCCGTCGGGGTCCTCGCCGATCCAGCATGGGCACAGCACGCGGCAGTCGCAGACTTCGAGTAAACGCCCTTCGAGTTGATAGCCCATCGTTGCCCCCTCGTCCATTTGCCAGAGGTCTGGGTGCCCTTCTCCCCGCCGCCTCCGGAATCGCGGCGGCGCCGGGCCATCCTACGCCCGAGATCGCCCGGCATCCATACGCGTTTTCCCGTAGCGCCGGCCGCCCGGGTCCGAACCCCATCGAGATGGGTGCGATCCCCCCGCTCAGCGGCGGCCGCCGGCGAGGCGGATCGCTTCCGGCCGCGCCCTCAGCCGCGCCATCGCCCACACCCCGACCGCCGGGCCGACCGCCAGCGGGGCGAACGCGTAGCGCCACCCGACCAGCGCGACCAGATGCGGCATCAGGTGGATCGTCGCGAGGGTCAGCGTGAATCCGAGGGCGGTCTGCAGCGTCAGCATGGTCCCGACGCGCGAGCGGTCGGCGAGCTCGGCGATCGACGCGGAGAACTGCGCCGAGTCGGCGACGATGCTGATCCCCCAGACGATGCAGACCAGGACGACCAGCACCGGCGACCCGCCGAAGAGCAGCCCGACCGTGGCCGCGCAGCAGCCCGAGATCGACATCGCGGCGATCGTGAGCGTGGTCCGGCCCAGGCGGTCGGCCAGCACTCCCGCGCCGACTGCCCCGATCGCGCCCGACCCGATGGTTGCGAAAGCGGCGAGCTTGGCGTCGAACGTCGCCGAGGCTGCAGGCATGCCGAGCGCAAAGCTCGCATCGAGGAAGACGCCGATCCACGCCCACATGGCGTAGAGCTCCCACATGTGGCCGAGATAGCCCAGGTTCGCGAGGCGCAGCGGCACGTCGCGCCAGGCCGACAGCACGGCGCGCGGATCGAGCGGTGGCGACGGCGCTCGATTGGGGCCGATGCGGGCGCTGCCAATCAGCAGCGCCGCGACAAATGCCACGACCGACTCAGTCGCCACCGGCGCGCGCCAGGTATGACCCGCGATCGCGTTGAACAGATGCGGCGACGCCGACCCGAGCGTCAGCGCCCCGACCAGGATGCCGACCATCAGCCCCATGTCGCCTCTCGCCCACGTCGACGCGAGCTTCATGCCGACCGGGTAGACGCCGGCCATGCAGATGCCGGTGATGCCGCGCAGCGCGAGCGACGTCCACGACGCGGGGTGGACGACCAGGAGCAGCGCGTTCGCGGCGGCCGCGACGCAGGTCGAAAGCGCGAAGAAGTGGCGCGGGTCGACGCGGTCGGCGAGCCCCAGCACTGCGCTCGCGATGCAGCCGACGACGAATCCGAGCTGCACCGCGCTGGTCAGCGCCGCCTGGTCGAAGGTCGAAAGGGCGAACTCGGCGGTCAGCGCCGGGAGCACCGCCGACGCGGAAAACCACAGCGACATCGCCGCGACCTCGCACCCGGCGATGATGGCGACCGAGCGGAACTTGGCTTCGAGCGCGTCGGCGTGCCCATTCATTGCGGCTCCCCTCCCCCGTGCCGATCGGGCCCCGGGCCGATCGTGCGCCCGTCGCCCGCCACGATCAGCCCGCGGCGGCGGACTGGATCTGCATCAGCAGGTCGGTCTTGGACACCGCCCCGATGAAACGCGGCTGCTCGAGGCTCTCGACGACCGGCAGCCGCTCCCCGTGATGGGCGAAGAACCTCTGCAACGCGTCGCCGAGCTTCATCTGGGGCGTCAGCAGCGGCATGTCAGTGCGCAGCAGCTCCCGGGCGCCGGGTTCGCCCGGCGGTCCGCCTCCGAGCAGGCGCTGGTTCACGTCATGGAGCGAGATCACGCCGCGGAACATGCCATCGCCGTCGAGCACATAGAGGAAGCGCACCGGATGCTCGACGAACGCGCGCCGGATGTCGGCGAATCGCGTGTCGATGCCCACGCAGGGCTGGGTGGTCTTGATCAGCTCCGCGATCTCGAGCGACTGCCACGCGCCCTGCGTGCCGCTGCCTTTCTCGCGGTGGGACACCGCCGAGTACATCGGCATGCCGCCGGAGGTCCGCGCGACGAAATAGGCAACGACGCAGGAAAGCATCAGCGGCAGCACGGCCTCGTAGGAGAGCGTCATCTCGAAGATCATCAGGATCGCCATCAGCGGTGCACGTGTCCCGGCCGCGAGCAGCGCGCCCATGCCGACGATCGCGTAGGCGAACGGCTGCGAGGTCACCGCAGGCCACGCGGCATGCGCGGCCTGCCCGAACAGCAGGCCGAGCGCGGCGCCGAAGAACAGCATCGGCGTGAAGATGCCGCCGACCGCGCCCGAGCCCATCGTCGCGGCGGTGGCGACGACCTTGGCGAGCAGCAGGATCAGCACCGCGGGCCAGAGCCACTCGTGGTGCAGCAGCGAGTTGACGACGCTGTAGCCGTTGCCCCAGACCTCGGGGACGTACACCGAAAT
>DASYXO010000072.1:0-10355 GCA_035934825.1 Casimicrobiaceae bacterium | reverse complement strand
AGCCCCATCACGGCGTCGCGCGGCGGCACGCCCTCGTGGAGCACGCGATGGACGGCGTCGGAGATCGGCAGTTCGAGCCGGTGCTCCTGCGCGAGCGCGCGGACGGCGCGCGTGGCGAAGACGCCTTCGGCGACATGGCCGAGCGCCGCGAGTATCGCCGGCAGCGCCTCGCCTCGCGCCAGCCCCAGGCCGACGCGACGGTTGCGCGAAAGGTCGCCGGTGCAGGTGAGCACCAGATCGCCAAGCCCGGCGAGGCCCATCAGCGTCTCGCGTTTGCCACCGAGCGCCGCCGACAGGCGTCCGCATTCGGCGAGCCCGCGCGTGATCAGCGCTGCGCGGGCGTTGTGTCCGAACCCAAGGCCGTCGCTCGCCCCGGCCGCGATCGCCAGCACGTTCTTGACGGCGCCGCCGACCTCGACGCCGGGAAGATCGTCACTCGGGTAGCAGCGCAGCGCGTCGCCGCGCAACAGCGCCGCGAGCGAATGTGCGAATGCCCGATCGCCGGCCGCGGCGACGAGCGCCGTCGGCAGGCCGCGGGCGACCTCGATCGCGAAGCTCGGCCCCGAGATCGCTCCCACCGGGTGCGCCCAGCGCCGGGCGACGACCTCGTGCGCAAGCGCGCAACCCGCCGGCGAGCCTGGATCGACGACGAAACCCTTGCACGCCAGCGCGAGCGGAGCGGCGACCTGCGCCGCGGCCAGCGCGTCGACGAGGGGAACCAGCTCGGCGACCGGCGTCGCCGCGATCAGGACGTCGGCGTGTCGCGCGTCGGCGATGTGCGACGTGACGGCGATCGAGGCAGGCAGGGCGATACCGGGAAGGTAGCGCGCGTTTTCACGCGCGGCGACCAGTTCGGCTGCCCGCTCGGACGAGCGCAGGTAGAGCAGCACGCGCGGCGCGGCGTGGCTGCGCGCAGCGAGATGCACCGCCAGCGCGCTTCCCCACGCGCCGCCGCCCAGTACGGCGACGCTGGTCCGCATGCCTTGCGTCCCGCGTCCCATGGCGCGCCGGCGCCGGTCAGAAGCCGAAGACCTGCGAGAGCCGGGCGTAGCCGGTCGCGCCGTCGCGATGGCGCAGCTTGACCCAGCCGGGGGCGGACCCCGCCACGGGCGACGTCGCGGGCTCGGCGAGCTCGAGCAGGAGGTCCTTATCGGCGCGAAACACGAGCGGAGCGGCATCGTCGGGCGCGGCGCGGACGTCGGCGCCGGGGGCGCGGACCTCGAGCATCCGCTTGTCCGACAGCGACTTGCTCGCGATCCAGCCGATCGTGCCGGACTCGTCGCGCACTTTGGTCCAGCCCTCGACGACGACGAGCACCTCGACGGGCACGTCGCGCCCGTAGACGAACATCGGCTTGGCGCGGGTCGACGGTGCGTCGTAGAGGACCGTCGCCGGATCGCTGGTGGCACGGTAAGCCGCTGCGCAAGCAAGCGGAAACGCAAGCGCGATTGCAAATGTCGCGTGGCGGAGGACGCGGGTCACGGAGCGCGTTGGGTGGAAGTCCGGGCCGTGGGGATGCCGACGCGCGAACGCGACGTCAGTTCACCGGAGTGCCCGGCTGCGCACCCGCCTGGGCGAGCTGCTGCTGGTAGAGCACTTCGAAATTGATCGGCGCAAGATGCACCGGCGGAAAGCCAGCGCGCATCGTCGCGTCGGCGATGGTCTCGCGCGCATAGGGAAACAGCACGGTCGGACAGTGGATCGCGAGCACCGGCTGCAGCTGGTCGGGCGCAATGCCGCGAATGCCGAACACGCCTGCCTGCGAGGCTTCGACGAGGAATGCCGTCTTGTCGCCGGTGCGCGCCGTGACCGTCAGCGTCAACACGCATTCGTAGAGGTCCGGAGCGACCTGCTCGGCACGGGTGCGCAGACCGACCTCGACCTGCGGCGCCTCGGTCATCTGGAACGACTGCGGGGAACCCGGGTTCTCGAGCGAAAGGTCCTTGACGTAGATCCGCTCGATCGACATCTGGGCCGTCATGCCTTCGCCCAACGTGAGCGCGGCGGGTTGCGATTCGGCCATGCGTTGAGACTCCCTTGGATTCGGCAAAGGAAGGGGATTTTACGCTACGCAAGCCGACGCTAGGGCTTGGCACCGGCGAGCAGCGGGTCGAGGCGACCCTGGCGGTCGAGCGCGGCGAGGTCGTCGTAGCCGCCAACGTGGAATCCGCCGATGTAGATCTGCGGAACCGTGCGCCGGCCGGTCCGCTGCATCATTTCGGCGCGCAGCGCCGGATCCTCGTCGACCCGCAGCTTGACGATGTCGGTGACGCCCCGGGATTCCAGCAGGCGCTCCGCGCGCGTGCAGTACCCGCAGTGCGCGGCGGTGTACATCGAAACTCTCGGGGCGCTCGCAGCGTCGCGGCTACCTTCCATCAGTCCTTCTTCGTCGGAAGTCCCGCGTCCCGCCATGCGCGCAATCCGCCGCGAAGCTCGAGCACGCGCGAGAAACCGAGCTTGGAAAGCGCCGACGCGGCACTGTTGCTGCGCATCCCCCGCTCACAGTAGACGATCACCGGGCGGGTCGCGTGCCTGGCGAGCTCGCCCGACCGATCCTTGATCTGCGACAGCGGAATGTGCAGCGCGTCGGGCAGGTGGCCGCCGTCGTATTCGTTGGGCTCGCGCACGTCGAGCAGCAGCGGGTTCTCGTTGTTGATGAGGCGCGTCGCCTCGAGCGTCCCGATCTGCTCGGTCGACGACAGGCGGCCCTTGATCAGCGGCCACAGCAGCATTGCGCCCGACACGACGAACACCAGCGCGAGCGACCAGTTCTGGGTGACGAATTCCATGAACGTCCAGGAGGACTGCAAGGGGCGAAATGATAACGTATCGGCGATGGAGACCCTGACACCGCCCGCGACCCGACCCGCGCCGCAGGCTGCAGCCGCCAGGCCCGCGGTCCGTCCCGTGGTGCTGCTGATCCTCGACGGCTTCGGCTGCCGCGAGGACGCGCCGGACAACGCGATCACGCGCGCGGACACGCCTCGCTGGCGCGGACTGCTCGCGACCTGCCCGCATGCTTCGATCGACGCGTCGGAGCTGCGGGTCGGGCTGCCCGAAGGCCAGATGGGCAACTCCGAGGTCGGCCACCTGAACATCGGGGCCGGGCGCGTCGTCTACCAGGACTACACGCGCATCGACGTCGCGATCCGCGACGGCCAGTTCACGCGCAATCCGGCGCTGCAGGACGCGGTCGCGACCGCCGGAAGCAGCGGTTCGACGCTGCATGTGCTGGGGCTGCTGTCGCCGGGCGGCGTGCACAGCCACGAGCGGCAGATCGCGGCGATGATCGACATGGCGGCTGCGGGCGGTGCGCGCGTGGCGGTCCACGCTCTGCTCGACGGTCGCGACACGCCTCCGCGCAGCGCCGCCGCGTCGCTGTCCTACATCGCGGGCGTCTGCGCCGGTCATCGCGGCGCGCGCGTGGCGTCGATCTGCGGTCGCTATTACGCGATGGACCGCGACCAGCGCTGGGAGCGGGTCGCGCCCGCCTACGCGCTGCTCGTCGACGGGACGGCGCAGTACCGGGCGACGACCCCCGAGCAGGGGCTCGCCGCGGCCTACGCCCGCGACGAGACCGACGAGTTCGTGAAGCCGACGGCGATCGTGGATGCGTCCGGACGACCGGCATCCATGGTCGACGGCGATGTCGTCGTGTTCATGAACTTCCGCGCCGACAGGGCGCGCCAGATGACGCGCGCGCTGACCGACCCCGCGTTCGCGGGGTTCGCGCGCCCGCGCGTTCCGAAGCTCGCGCGCTTTGTATGCCTCACGAGCTATGGCGACGATTTCGCACAGCTCCCGGTCGCCTTCGCCCCGCAGAAAATCGAGAACGGCTTCGGCGAATACATCTCGGGCCTCGGCCTGGCGCAACTGCGCATCGCGGAGACCGAGAAATACGCGCACGTGACCTATTTCTTCAACGGCGGCAACGAGGCGCGCTACCCCGGGGAGGACCGCGTCCTGGTGCCCTCGCCCAAGGTCGCCACCTACGACCTGCAGCCGGAAATGAGCGCGGTCGAAGTGACCGACCGGCTGGTCGCGGCGATCGAAGGCGGCCGCTACGACGCCATCGTCTGCAACTACGCGAACGGCGACATGGTCGGGCACACCGGCAACTTCGAGGCGGCGAAGCGCGCGATCGAGACGCTCGACGGGTGCATCGGCCGCGTCGTCGACGCGACGCGCAGCCGGGGCGGGGAGGTCGTGATCACGGCCGACCACGGCAATGCCGAGCAGATGCGCGACGCTGCGACCGGACAGGCGCATACCGCGCACACGCGAAACCGCGTGCCTTTCGTCTACGTCGGCCGTCCGGCGACGCTGGTGCCGGAGGGTGCGCTGCAGGACGTCGCGCCGACGCTGCTCGCCCTGATGGGCTTGCCCAAGCCGGCCGAGATGACCGGTCATTCGCTGGTCCGGCTTCGAGCGCCGTAGGAACTTGCGGGGCCGTTTCGCGGCCCAAGGCGAAACGCCGGAAGCCCCGCCGGGGCCGCAAGGCATCGGGACGCCGCCCGCGGCCCGGGGGCCGCCCAGCGGGGCAGGCGTATACTTCACCGATCGAATTCCGCAGGCACCGGCCGCCAATGCCCCGGGTTTGCGGACCACGCTTACAAGTCGAGGCGGTCAATGCGCGATGGCATGAAAAAGGCATCCTGGATCGGCGTCGGCGCCGTGCTGGGCCTGCTGCTTTCCCTGAACTTCTCGGTATTCGCGCAGCGCGAATCGCGCCTGCCGATCCCCTACGAAGACCTGCAACTGCTGTCGGCGGTGTTCGGCAAGATCAAGAACGATTACGTCGACCCGGTCTCCGACGACAAGCTGATCCACGAGGCGATCACCGGCATGGTGCGGGGCCTCGACCCGCATTCGGATTTCCTCGACGCCGAGGCATTCAAGGAACTGCAGGTCGACACCCAGGGCAGGTTCGGCGGTCTCGGCATCGAGGTCGGCGTCGAGAACGGCGTCATCCGCGTCATCTCGCCGATCGAGGACACGCCCGCGTTCAAGGCCGGAATCGAGCCCGGCGACCTGATCGTCAAGATCGACGACACCGCGACGCAGGGGCTGGCGCTCAACAAGGCCGTCGACAAGATGCGCGGCAAGCCGGGCTCGACCGTCGTGCTGACGGTGCTGCGCAAGGGCGTCAACGCGCCGCTGACCTTCACGCTGGTGCGCGAGGTGATCAACGTCAAGAGCGTCGCCTCGAAGACGATCCAGCCGGGCTACGGGTACATCCGGGTCCGCAAGTTCCAGGAAGACACCGGCGCCGACGTGGCCAAGGCGGTCACGACGCTGTACGCCAAGGGTCCGCTCAAGGGGCTGGTGCTCGATCTGCGCAGCGATCCGGGCGGCCTTTTGAACCAGGCGGTCGCGGTCGCCGCGACCTTCCTGCAGAAGGACGCACTTGTCGTCTACACCGACGGTCGCACCGCCGATTCCCACATGCGCCTGACGGCATCGAGCGAGAATTACCTGCGCCGCGGCAGCGACTACCTGAGCGAACTGCCGCAAGGCATCAAGACGGTCCCGATGGTCGTCCTGGTCGACGGCGGCACCGCGTCGGCGTCGGAGATCGTCGCGGGCGCGCTGCAGGACCACAAGCGGGCGACGATCCTCGGCGTGCAGACCTTCGGCAAGGGCTCGGTCCAGACGATCCTGCCGCTCGGCAACAATACCGGGCTTAAGCTCACGACTGCGCGCTACTACACGCCGTCGGGGCGGTCGATCCAGGCCAAGGGCATCGTGCCCGACATCGCGGTCGACGACGGACGCGAGCCGATGATCCGGATTCGCGAGGCGAATCTCGTCCATCACCTCGACGTGCCGGGGACCGGCGCGGCCACGAAATCCGGCGCGGCGAAGGAGGCGGTGGCGCCGGCGCCGGAGAGCAGGGCCAAGCCCGACAGCGGCCAGATCGACGTCCTCCCGCCGCGCATCGAGTTCGGCTCGGCCGACGACTTCCAGTTGAAGCAGGCGATGAATTTCCTGAAAGGCTCGCCGGTGATCGCGTCGGCCAAGACGGATCCCCCCGAGACGCAGGGGAAACCGCAGTAACCGGCCGGGCCCGCCCCGCCAACAGCGACCGGGCGGGCGCCGGACGCGACGAGAATCCGAAGACGCCCGGCGACCGACCGGGCGTCGTGGTTTCGGCCGACACCGACATGGACGACCCGCAGCTCCTTCGCTACAGCCGGCACATCCTGCTCGACGAGCTCGGCCACGAGGCGCAGGCGAAATTCGCAGCAGCCCATGCGCTGATCGTCGGCGTCGGCGGCCTCGGCGCCCCGGCCGCGCAATTCCTGGCCGCCGCGGGCATCGGCACGATCACGCTGTGCGATGCCGATCGCGTCGACCTGACGAACCTGCAGCGCCAGATCCTCTATGCCACCGGAGATGTCGGAGCGCGCAAGGTCGAGGCGGCAGCGGCGCGGCTATCCGCGGTCAATCCCGAAGTCGCGTTGCGGACGATCGCCGCCCGCGTCGGCCCTGCCGAACTCGAGACCCTGGTCGCCGCCGCCGACGTCGTCATCGACTGCTCCGACAACTTCGAGACCCGCCACGCGATCAATCGCGCCTGCGTTGCTGCGCGCAAGCCGTTGGTATCCGGTGCCGCCCTCCGTTTCGATGGTCAGGTCGCGGTATTCGACGCCCGCGATCCCGCGAGCCCCTGTTATCACTGCCTGTTCGGCGAAGGGGACGATCTCGAAGAGACGCGCTGCGCGACGATGGGGGTGTTCGCGCCGCTGGTCGGCATCGTCGGCGCCACGCAGGCGGCCGAAGCGCTGAAGCTCGTCGCCGGCGCAGGAGCCTCGCTCGCCGGGCGCCTGCTGGTCCTCGATGCGCTCGCCATGCACTGGCGGGAGCTCACCGTCCCGCGCGACCCGGAATGCCCGGTCTGCCGCACCCGTCGCGAAGCGTAGCCGCGGTCAGTGGCGACGCGTCGCCGCCGGTAGACGCTCGCAGGCGGCGGCTTCGCCGTCCGTCGCCTGCGCACTGACCCAGGCATCGAATTCGTCGATCCCCCGCATGCGAACGCGGCGGTCCGGCGACTCGAACGCCGCCTCGAAGTCGGGCTCGTCCACCGCGCAGCGCGCGCTCGCCTCGAGAATCCTCGCGGACTGCGCCTGGGCCGCCGCGCGTGATTTCGCGTCGGCGGCGTCGATTTCGGCGATGCGCGCACCGGCGCGACGCAGCGCGAACGTCGCCGCACGTTCGCCCATCGCCGTCCCGAGCTTCGCGCAGGCGACACGCATCGGCTCGGTGCGGCCCCCGGGACCGGCGCACAGCAGGTGCAGCGCGCCGGTCCAGCCGAGATCATGCTCGAGCGCGTAGGTCGCCGCGGCCTTGGCCTTGGCGACCGGGTCGATGTCGATCGCAAGCGGCCGCAGGTAGCTCCACCACTGCTGCGGGCCCTTGCTCCAGTAATCGTCGTAGCGCGGCGCCGCCGCCGCCTCGTCGACGTACGCGACGGCCGCGTTCGCCTGGCCACGCTCGAGCGCGCGGAACCCCAGCAGAAAGGTCGGGACGCCGTTGCCGGCGTCGCGGATCGCCCAATCCGCGAGCCGGTCGAGCGCCGCGCACGCCGGAAGCTGCGGACGCGTCGGCTGCATGCACGCGAAGGCGAGCGATGCGAGGTAGAGGCGATCGTCGGGCGCGTCGACGCGAGCGGACGCGAGGTTCTTCACCTTCGACTCGATGTCGGTGAGGTCGAACTGCGCGGCGAGCCAGTGCCCGCGCGGATCGCCCGGGGCGAGCAGGCGCAGGCGCAGGTCGGTGTCCAGGCGGTCAAGCGCCGCGCGCCAGCGCGACGGGCGTGGCTCGGACGCGGCGTCGATCGCAACGCCGGCCGCGGCGGGCAGGGTCGCTGGCGCCGGCCCGAGGGCCGGCGCGTGCGCGCCTTCCGGCGCCGGCACGATCGGCGGGGGCTCGGCGGTACCGCCTGGTTGAGCCCCGCAGACCCCCGCAATCGAGCCAAACGCAATTGCCGCGAGCAGTGTCGTCCGAGGTTTCATCGCCGCGCCCCGAATCAGCCGAACAGGAACTTGCGCTGCAGCGGCCAGCCGTCCTGCGGCGCGCGCTTGAAGCCGCTCTTGGCGAACAGCTGCCAGCGCCCGACGACGTAGGCGATCAGCACTGCGGCGTCGGCGCCCGCGTCGCCGTGCCAGGCGTTGGCGGCCTGGGCGATGCGCAGCGACTGGCGCATCGTCGCCTCCAGCTTCTCGATCAACTGGTTGATGCGCACCTGCAAGCGCTCGTCTTCGTTGACCAGCGCGTCGCCGGTCAGCACGCGCGTCATGCCCGGGTTCTTCTCCGCGAAGCGCAACAGCATGACGACCGTCTGCTCGGCCTGGGCGGCGCCATCCTGCGTCTCGCCCTGGATCTTGTTGGCCAGCGAGAACACCGTCGACTCGATGAACTCGATCAGGCCCTCGAACATCTGGGCCTTGCTCGCGAAATGCCGGTACAGCGCAGCCTCGGAGACGGCAAGCCTCGCGGCGAGCGCCGCAGTGGTCACCTTCTCGCCGCGCGGCGTCTCGAGCATCGCCGCCAGCGTCTGCAGGATCTGCAGGCGGCGCTCGCCGGGCTTCATCGCCATCGTGTCCGCCGCCCGCGCCGCCGTCAGGCGCCGACGCGCCCGGGCGCGTCGTCGGCGCGGATCATCGTTCCCACGCCCTGGTTGGTCAGCACCTCGAGCAGCAGCGCGTGGTCGACGCGGCCGTCGATGATGTGCGAGCTCTTGACGCCGTTGCGGACGGCGTCGAGCGCCGAGCCGATCTTGGGCAACATGCCGCCGTGGATCGTGCCGTCCGCGAACAGCGCGTCGATCTCGCTCGCGGTGAGTCCGGTCAGCAGCCGGTGGTCCTTGTCGAGGACGCCGACGGTATTGGTCATCAGCACGAGTTTCTCGGCCTTCAGCGTCTCGGCGAGCTTGCCCGCGACCAGGTCGGCATTGATGTTGTACGCCTCGCCCGCGTCGCCGACGCCGATCGGTGCGATCACGGGAATGAAATCGCGCGAATCGAGCAGCGTGATCAGCTCGGGGTCGATGCGCTCGATCTCGCCGACCAGCCCGATGTCGACCGGGTCGCCGCGCCCGCTTTCGCTTTTCAGCAACAGCTTGCGGGCGTGGATGAACGCGCCGTCCTGCCCGGTCAGCCCGACCGCCTTGCCGCCCTGCTGGTTGATCAGCCCGACGATCTCCTGGTTCAGCTCGCCCAGCACCATCTCGACGACGTTCATCACCTTTTCGTCGGTGACGCGCATGCCCTGCCGGAACTCGCTCTTGATGCCCATCGTGGCCAGCAGCTCGCCGATCTGCGGCCCACCGCCGTGCACGACGACCGGGTTCATGCCGACCAGCTTCAGCATGACGACGTCGCGCGCGAATCCCGCTTTCAAATGCACCTCGGCCATCGCATTGCCGCCGTACTTGATCACGATCGTCCGGTCGTGGAAGCGCCGGATGTAGGGCAATGCCTCGGCGAGGATTTGCGCCTTCACCGCGGCACTGACGGGATCGTTGGACATGGTGGAGGTGGGCGCCGCGAGGGGGTTGGCCGCAGCTTGCGCAGGATTGTACCCGAACCCGCAATGCCGCTGCCGCTGCGCACCGGGCGACGAGTGAGCGCTGACAAGGCGCTGTGCGCAGCCCACCGTCCGGCGGGGCAATTTGGTATCGTAGCCGCCCATGTCGAGCTACCTGACGGACGCCGTCCCGCTGTCCGAGATCCGCCGCGTGCTCGTCACCAAGCTGCGGCATCACGGCGACGTCCTGCTCGCCTCGCCGGTGTTCAGCGCGCTGAAGCAGGCGGCGCCACTGGCCGAGATCGACGCGCTCGTCTACCGCGAAACCGCGCCGATGCTCGCCAATCACCCGGCGATCGCACGAATCCACGCGATCGACCGCGAATGGAAGCGCCAGGGCCTCGCCGTCCAGCTTTCCGAGGAATGGCGGCTCCAGCGCGCGCTGCGCGCGCGCCGCTACGACCTGCTGATCCACCTGAACGGGCATCCGCGCGGGCTCGCGCTCGCGCTGCTGCTCAACCCGCGCTACGCAGTGACGCGCGAGCGCGCGGCGGGAGACCGGATGTGGCGCTCGCGCTTCACCCACTTCTACCGGCTCCCGAAATCGACGCCGCGGCACGCAGTGGAGGCGAACCTCGATGCGCTGCGGCGCATCGGCATCCAGCCGGCGCCCGCGAGCCGCAGGCTGGTCCTGGTGCCCGGTGCCGACGCCGAGGCGAAGGTCGACGCACTGCTCGCGCTCCACCGCCTCGCGCCCCGGGGCTTCGTCCAGGCGCATCCCGGCTCGCGCTGGATGTTCAAATGCTGGAGCGCCGACCGGACCGCTG
>DASYXO010000068.1:0-5049 GCA_035934825.1 Casimicrobiaceae bacterium | reverse complement strand
AACAGCGGCATCACCAGCTGCGCCGGCGAGAGCCGCGTCTGACGGACGAGCGAGCGCAACGCCGCGGTCCGCCGGAGGCGGCGCGGGCGCTCCGCTCCTGGCGTCTTTACGCGGGCTGCTGGAGCTGCGATGCGACCCATGAGTCCACCTCCTCGTCAAATACTCGCCGGAGCGCCGCCCGCAGACCCTCCAGATCTCGCGTCGCCGCCTCAGCCGCGACCTGGAACCCGAGCTCACGGGCCACGCCGCTCGTCTTCGGACCGATCGTGATCGCGTGCAGCGCACGGATGCGCGCCACGTCGCGTCCGGCAAGAGCGACCGCGCCGCGCACCGCGGATCCCGAAGCAAACATGACCGCCTGCACCTCGCTGTCGGACAGGGCGTCGACAAGAGCGCGGCGGGACGCCGCCGGCCCCGTGGTGGTGCGGTATGCGACAACGTCGTCTACCTGCGCCCCGAGCTCCTCGAGCTTCTTCGGCAAAGCGTTGTCGGCGGCATCCGCGCGTGCCAGCAAGACGCGGCATCCGCGCAGCGAGCCCGCTTTCGCCATCGCGCTGGGGATCGCGTCGCCGCGCGCGGATGGGGGCACGCACTCGACACGCACGCCATGTTCCCCCAGCGCTCTCGCGGTGGTCGCGCCGACCGCGGCCCATTTCACAGTCGACGGCGGCGCCGGCAGTCCATCGAACAGCGCTGCGACCCCGCGCTTGCTGGTTAGAACGACCCAGTCGTAGTCCGAGATTCGCGCCTTCGCGCGATCGAGATCGCCGCCGCGTTCCACGGGTTCGATTGCGATCGTGGGCACACGTATGACCCGGAAACCTTCGCGCCCCATCGCCTCGCGTTCGGATTCATCGAGCTGAGGCCGCGTGTCGATGACGGCGCGTGCGCGCAGGGGCACGAACTCGTTCAACTCGTGCGCGGCCGCAGACACAGAACGAGAGAGCGATTCGCCATCAAGGTCTTGGGTCATGCGCAGCACATGCTTGGAGCGGCCGTCTGGCGTGACCGCGCCGGCGAGCATCGCGACCGTGCCATCGATCTGCACAGCCATCGCGCCGACCGGCGCGCGGCACCCTCCTCCCATCGCCTTCAGCAGCGCACGCTCCGCGACGACCGCGACCCGCACGCTCGGGTCGTCGAGCCTTGCGAGCACCGCAAGGACCTCGCGGTCGCCGCGACGAGCCTGCACGGCCAGGGCGCCTTGCGCAGGCGCGGGCGGCATCGATTGAGGATCCAGGCGCGCCGCTATCCGGCTGCCCAGACCTAGGCGGTCCAAACCCGCCGCGGCCAGCACCAGCGCGTCGGCGTCGCCAGACTCGAGCCGGCGCAGCCGAGTGTCGACGTTGCCGTGCAGGGGGACCACGTCGAGGTCCGAGCGCAGCGCGCGTAGGAAGCCGGCGCGACGCGGGCTGTCAGTGCCCACCCTGGCGCCGATGGCAAGGTCGCTGACGGAGCGCTCGACACCACGCGCCACCAGCGCGTCGCGCGCGTCGGCGCGTTCAGGGTAGGCGGCGATCACGAGCGCGGGCTCATCTTCGAGCGGCAGGTCTTTGGCGCTGTGCACGGCCAGATCGATCTCGCCCGCCACCAGGGCGCGCTCCAGGGCGGTGACGAAGATGCCCTCCCCGATGGGGGTGTCCGGTGCGCGCAGGTCGCCATCCGCCACGATCGTCGTCATGTCCACTGCCACGCCTTCGGCTCGCAGGCGCGTGGCCACCAGCTGGCTCTGAACGAGTGCCAGTCGGGATCCCCGCGTCCCCAGCCGAAACCGTCTAGGCGAAGCCACCGTCAACAGTCGAGTTTGGCAGCAGCGCCAAGGCCGGCGCCGCGGCGACGACATCGCCGACGACCAGCGTGGCGGGGGTTTCGATCTTGGCTTGATCGGCCATGCGGGCGATGCGATTCAACGGGCCCGAGATGCTCTGCTGGCTGGGCAGCGTCGCGCTGCCGATCACCGCCGCCGGACGGGAGGCGCCGACGGCGCCCGCCAGGACGGCTGCCACCTCGGCCAGGTTGGACCTCGGCATCAGCACGACGAGCGTGTCAGCGGCGAGCGCAAGCGCGCGGAGCCGTTCCATCGAGCCGCCACCCTGGGCGGTGGTGATCGCCACCGAGGACGCGACGCCGCGCATCGTCACCGAGATGCCCGCGGCCGCGGGCGCGGCAAGCGCGGCGGTAACGCCTGGGACGACGACGACCTCGACGCCGGCCTTGAGGAGGTCTGCAAGCTCCTCCCCGCCGCGGCCGAACACGAACGGGTCGCCCCCTTTGAGCCTGACCACCGCCCATCCCTCTTGCGCCAGCTCGATGAGCCGGGCGGTGATGTCCTCCTGTCGCGGGCTCTCGTGGCCGGCGCGCTTGCCCACGTTTTCGAGGCGCGCGTCCGGCCCGCAAAGCGCGAGGGTTTCGGCTGCGATCAGGGCGTCATGGAGCACGTAGTCCGCGTCTGCGAGCAGCTCACGTGCCTTGAACGCGAGGAGCTCGGGGTCTCCGGGCCCGGCGCCGACGAGCGCGACCCGGCCGGCGCCCATGGCGCCGGACTGCGCGATGGCGACAGCCAGATGCGCGGCGTCGTCGGGACGCCCGCGACGCAGCAGGCTTCGCGTCTCGGAGTTGACGATCCGGCGATAGATGCGCGTTTGCTGCGGGATCTGCACGCCGCGCTCGCGGAGCTGCCGGCGTACGTTGCCCACCAGGGCGGTGAACGGTCCCCACTCGCGTCCCAGCCAGCGCTCGATGCGTGCGCGCAGCGCCGACGCGAGGAACGGGCTCTCGCCCGAAGTGGAGATGGCGACGAGCAGGGGGTCGCGGCGCACGATCGCGGGCGCGATGAAGCGGCACTGCGCCGGGCGGTCGACGACGTTGATCAAGATTCCGGCTTCTTCCGCCTCCTGCCAGCTGCGCCGGTTTACACCTGCGTCCTCGCTTGCATCGACGACGAGGCGGGCGCCGGCCAGGTCGCCTGTCCGGTAGTCGCGCGACGGGATGACCTTCACATCGGCCCCCGCCTCACGCAGCGAGCCGGCCTTTTCGATCGCGAACTTGCCTTCGCCCAGGACCACGCAGCGCTGCCCGGCAAGGTCGAGAAAGACGGGGTAGTACCTCACGCGCTCGCCTCCTCCTTGGCCGCCTCGCGCAGTACCCTCGCCACCTCCGGCCGCGTGAACTCCGCCGGCAGGTCTTCGCCATCGGCAAGCAGCTTGCGCACCGCGGTGCCACTGAGCGTCTTGTGCTCGGCCGCCGGGTGGGGACACGTTCGCGTTGAAGCCATGCCGCCGCAAGCCGTGCAGTAGAAGGTGTGCTCGAAGCGCAGGATCTCGATGCCGAGCTCGCCCGCCTCGTAGTCGTCGAAGATGCGGTGCGCGGCATATGTGTCGTAGTAGGAGCCGACACCCGCATGGTCGCGACCGACGATGAAATGGGTGCAGCCGTAGTTGCGACGGACGAGGGCGTGGAAGACCGCCTCCTTCGGGCCGGCGTAGCGCATCCACGCGGGGTTGGTGGCGAGCAGCACGCGCTCGGACGGGAAGTAGCCGCGCAGCAGCTCTTCATAGCAGCTCATGCGCACCGATGCTGGGATGTCGTCGCTCTTCGTCTCTCCGACCAGCGGGTGCAGCAGCAGGCCATCGATCGTCTCGAGCGCGACCTTCTGCAGGTATTCGTGTGCGCGATGGACAGGGTTGCGGGTCTGGAAGCCGACCATCGTCTTCCAATTCCGCTCGGCTTTGATCGCGCGCACCTGCGCCGGCGTGAGGTCGTACTCAGGAAAACCTGAGGTCGCGTGCGCGAGCACAGCCACGCCGCCTGCGATCGCCCAGCGTCCCGAGTCCTTGAGCACGCGGACGCCTGGGTGTGCCTCGTCGTCCGTCCCGTAGACACCCCGCGCTTCAGAGTCGGGATTGGTGTGGAACGATGAGGTCACATCGATGATGCCCACCGGCTGGTCGCCGATGAACAACCCGATGTGTTCGGCGCGCGGCGCCGCCGTGGCGCGAAGAACGATCGGGATCGTGAATGGAAGGCCGGCGGCAAGCCGGCCGCTGGTGATCACCGATTCGTAGTCCTCGGCGCCCATGAACGAATCCAGGGGCGCGAGGCCGCCGGTCGCCAGCATGTAAAGGTCGGACAGCTCGCGCTGGCCGACCTGAAGGCGCGGCAGCGTATGCGCCTCCGCGCGGAGCTCGCGCAGCTCGTCTCCCTCTGGCAGGTGACCATCGATCACCCGACGCGGCAGGTGGCCCAGGCGCTCGAGCGTCTGGATGATCTTCGCCAACGATTGATCCGGCGTCTCGCGGGCCGTATCGCACACCACTTCCGGAAACAACGGCTCTTCGTATGGATCGCTGACGCCGGTGAAGTTGGCGATCTCGCCCGCCAGCGCCTTGCGATACAGGCCCTTGGTGTCGCGCCGTGTCAGCGTTTCGATCGGGCAGCGCATGTACACCTCGACGAAACCAGGCGTCTGCGCACGCACCTCGTCGCGCACGTCGCGATATGGAGAGATCGCGGCCGTGATCGCGATGCCACCGCTGCGCGCCACGAGACGCGCCACGTAGCCGATACGGCGAATATTGGTGTCGCGATCTTCCTTGGAGAAGCCCAGCCCCTTGGACAGGTGTGTGCGCACCTCATCCCCATCCAGCAGCTCGACGTGGCGGCCGCGACGCGCGAGCTCGGCCTGCAGCGCGTTGGCGATGGTCGACTTGCCCGCACCCGATAGACCCGTAAACCACACGACGAAGCCTTTGCTCATGCGTCGCCTCCGAGCAGGCCCCACCGCCGCCTGACAGCCGTGTCGAGCATGCCGAAGAGGCTGTCGACCACGATGCCGATGACCAGGATCACGACCATGATCGCGAGAAGCTGCTGGGTGTCGGAGAGATTCCTCGCGGACTGAAGCTGCTGTCCGATTGATGTTTGGTTGGCTGCGACGACCAGCAGCTCCGCAGACATCAGGCTGCGCCATGCAAACGCCCATCCTTGCTTGAGGCCGCCAACAAACGCGGGGAGCGCCGCGGGGAGGATGACGTGGCGGTACAGTCGCAA